>CAZEIY010000483.1:0-3495 GCA_964512375.1 uncultured Rickettsiales bacterium
GCACCGCTCTGCCTCGGAAGAGCAGGGCTCCCGGAAGTGGGGGTGGATGTCCGGACCCGGGCTGGTGCGGCGAGTTGTCAGGGACTTTGGAATCCTGCGAAGTCAACCCGGAGCGAGGGGGAGAGAGGCTGGTAGGCTTGGCGAAAGGGCTTTGATTTTCCTATGCTCTCTCAGCCAGGCTCATCTAGTGTATTGAACTCCCACCCCCAGGTTGCCCGATGACTCCTGCAATCCGTATTCAATCCGTCACAAAGCGCTTTGGGCCGCTCGTCGCGGTTTCGGACGTGAGTCTGGAGGTGCCGGAAGGGACCTTTCTGGGTCTCCTTGGGCGGAACGGAGCCGGAAAGTCTACGCTGATCAAAATGATCACCGGGCTCATGAAGCCGACACAAGGTGAAATCCACGTCCTGGGCGAGAAAGTGTCGATGACTTCGCTGGATATCAAGCGTCGGATAGGTGTCACGCCCCAGGGGATGGCGATGATCGATGGGCTCACAGGTGCCCAGTACCTGCGCCTCATCGGGCGGCTCTATGGGCTCGAGGACGACGTCATCGACGAGCGTCGCAAGGAGTTGTTCGATGTGTTGGAGCTGGAGCCGGAATCACGCACGCTGATCGGCGACTACAGCTACGGGATGCAAAAGAAAACGGCCCTCTGTGCAGCACTGATACACGGACCGGAGTTGTTGTTGCTCGACGAGCCATTCGACGGCGTCGATCCGGTCACGGTCAGAGTCATCAAGGACCTGCTGCTTGGCCTCAACCGCAAAGGTACGACGCTGGTCCTCACCTCTCACGCGCTCGATCTGGTCGAAACCCTCTGCCCCGTGCTGGCCATCATCGATGGTGGCAAAGTTCTGGCGAGCGGGACCATCGAAGCACTGAAAGCCGCGCACGGCGAAGGCGACAGCCTCGAGCAGATCTTCCTTGAGCTGACTGGCGGCGGCCGCAAAGGAGAGCTCTCTTGGTAGTCGGCGCACTTCGAGCCGTGACCGCAGCTCGACTCGAGATGATGTGGAACGCCCTCACCAAGGGATCAATTCGTGCGTCGCGGGCATCCGCCGCGGTCGTGGCAGCCGTCGGCCTCATCCTCCTTGTCTTTTCGTTCTATCTGTCCTCAGTGTTCGGTTTGCAGGCCGGCGACGCGCTCGCCGTGGACACAGCGCTGGCGAATGATGAGAGTCTGTCGATGGTGTGGCTGGCCACGTTCCACGCCCTGCTCGTGTTCGGCATGGGAGGGGCAGCAGGACTGCGCCAGCGTCTGGGTTTCGATCGCGAACTGCTTCGCGTCTTGCCTCTGCGTACGTCGCAGTTGTTGCTTGCTGAATTGCCGTTTGGTCTGCTCGACACCATCCCCATGCTGGGGTTGGCTCTCTTCGGCGGTTTAGGCTTCGGGCTTATGAGCAGCCAGCTGACTACGGGGCCCCTCGTGATGCTGGTTGCAGGGCTCGGCGTGCTCGGCGTCCTGCTGATGCGGCAGCTCGTCGGGGTCATGACCCGTCTAAGTGGGCGACCACGGTTTTTTGCCCTGCTGGTCGCCATGGCCGCGGCGCCGCTTGCTGTCCTCGCATTGGTCGCGGCCGGACGGGGGCTCACACAGGCAGCATTTGTTGTCCTTGACTGGATGCCTACAACCATGGGGTACCACGCCATCTGGGCGTGGACCCGAGGCGAGCCGGGCGCGTCAGCCGTTTTTCTCCTCGCATCCGTGGGTTTCGTTCTGGCGCTGTTCGTTCTGACGACCTGGCTCCAGGTCAGGGAGATGGCTCAAGATCCGCCACGCCGCACTGCCCGAGGCGGCACCGACCGTCTTTGGAGTTTTCGGTCCCCGAGCACCGGCCTGGCCCGGATCTTTGTCCACCAGGTCTTCGGCGCCCGATACGGCAAGCTGCTGACGATTCTGCCTTTGTTCCTGACCGCGGGTTTTGTGCTCGTCGCCGTCAAAATCGAATATGTGGCCGGCGGCAGCGTGCTCCATCAGTTGTTCGAGCAGGCCCAGACCTATGCCCTCTACGCTTTTGTACCCCCGCTCGTGGTGCTCCTCGCCGGCGGCTTCTGGATGAACCAGTTTGCCTGGGATGGGCCAGGTGTCAGGATGCTGCTGCTCGCTCCGGTCCGAACGACCGAGATTCTCGACGGGAAAATGCTCGGGCTCGCCGCTGTCCTGATGCTCCAATCTATCGTCGCATGCCTGCCACTTCTGTGGCTGGGCGGCCCACGATGGGCACAGATTGCGACCGGGCTGTCCGGCGCCGGCCTCTTTATTTGCGTCCTTGGAACACTGGGCCACGTGCTTTCCGCCCGCTTCCCTCGGCCTCTGTCCAAGTCACATGTTGGCGTGGCCAGCGCGCCCGCCGCTCTGCAGCTCATCAGGGTGGCCGTAGTCCTCATCCTCTCAGCGGCCAGCTTCGGAGCCATCGCGGGCCTGCAGACTGTCCACGCGTGGGCGCCTTCCGTCGCCTTTGGGGCGCTCATTCCGGTGGTGCTCGGACTCCGCAAGGTTGCACTGCCTCGGCTCGCTGGAGAGCTGGACGCTTGCCGGGAGAGGCTCTGCGAGACGTTGTCTTGAAAAACTGGTCTTGGCCGGGGCGAGTTCGACGGTAATGAGGGCTTCGGCGACGATGATGCGATCATCATCAAGTTGACCAGTGAGGGTGAGCGCGAAGACCGCCGATTCACCTTGAAAACTGGAAAGACGGGCGCAAACCAGTAGGCCGCACGGGGACCACCAGGTTTCAGCGTGGAACGCTACTGTTCCTCGTAGGTGTCGAGCTCCACTTCGCCGTCCAGCTCAGCCACGCAGTCGGCGAAGCCGTGGCCGTCGGGATCCCCTCGCTTCTTGCACCTTCCGCGCTTCCCTGCCTATGCTGGAGCGTGCCTGGAATTTTCACCCGCTGGACCACCCTGTACCTGGCGGCCGGCATTGCGCTGGCCTGTACCCCCCCTTCGGCAATGCCGCCACCGGTTCCCATGCCTGGCAGTCCCGGTGTGGACGTGGGAATGAGTGGGACCACCGCGTACGGCCACGCGGCCGCGTCATCAGTGTTGGGCTTTCAAGAGCAATGTGTCCCGGTGGCCATGTCAGCCTTGGGGTTCGAGTCTGATGACTTCCGCAGTTCGTATCCATGTTGGGATGGACAAGCCTGGGCTCTCTTCGGCAAGGACAGCAAGACACAGTTCGGATTGATCGGCTCTTTTGGGCACAGCACGTGGATGACCTTTGGCGCGATGTTGCGTCGAACCCCAATCCGAACGCCTCGATACCGGCTCGGTCTGCAAGTAGACGCGGGCATTTACTGGGCGCGTGCGAGTGTGCCGATGGCCGTGGCTGTCGGACCCAAGGCATGGCTCTGGAGCAACCCGGCCATTGGTCCCGGCGGGCTCGGGCCGATGATCCACCTGCCGCTGGGGTATTCCCGCCGGTTTGAGAATCCAGTCATGCCTTTCCTGCTACACGTCGAGGTAGGGTACCAGGCTGTACATTCCTTTCCTGAT
>CAZEIY010000484.1:0-3486 GCA_964512375.1 uncultured Rickettsiales bacterium
CGCAGCAACGGAGCTGCGTCCACGTTCGTCGGAAGAGACGATGCAATACGGTCCCCTAAAGATTCTGTCGGGTGGAGCCAGTCCACCCTTCGCCGCTGCACTTGCCGAGCATCTCGGTCAGGAACTTGGCCACGTCGCCATCCAGCGTTTCGCTGACGGCGAGGTCTTTGTAGAGGTCCGCGACAATATTCGCGGTCGCGATGTCTTCGTGGTTCAGTCCACCTGTCCGCCAGTGAATGAGCACCTCATGGAGTTGCTCGTGATCATGGATGCAGTCAAGCGTGCTTCCGCTGATCGGGTCACCGTAGTTGTTCCCTATTTTGGCTACGCTCGTCAGGATCGGAAGGTGTCGCCGCGCAGCCCCATCTCAGCCAAGCTGGTGGCCGACCTCATTCAAGTCGCTGGGGCGGATCGCGTGCTCACGGTTGACCTACACGCCGGACAGATTCAGGGCTTCTTCGATATTCCCGTTGATCACCTCTATGCATCTGGCGCGCTTATCGGCGAAGTCCGACGCCTTGCTCATGATCGAGATGTCGTGATTGTCTCGCCAGACTCTGGTGGTGTGCCTCGTGCCCGTGCCTACGCAAAGGTTCTTGAGGCTCCCCTCGCTGTCATCGATAAGCGTCGGGATCGCCCCAACGAGATTGCTGAGATGCGGATTGTTGGTGATGTGGCTGGCCGCTACGCCGTGCTCATCGACGACATGGTGGATACCGCAGGCACGCTGACCAGGGCTGCAGGCGCAGTGATCGAGGCAGGCGCCCTCGCGGTGTCGGCTGTCTGTAGTCACGGGGTCCTCTCGGGTCCGGCAGTGGACCGCATCGAGAGTTCCGTCCTCGAGAACCTGGTGGTGTCTGACACGATCCCGCTTCGAGAGAACGCTCAAGCATGTAGCAAGATTCGTGTGGTCAGTGTTGCGCCTCTCATCGGAGAGGCGATTCGCCGCATTCACACCGGTGATTCGGTGAGCAGCCTGTTCACCCTGGAAGGCAAATAGAGAGACACGTAAGAAATGATTCGTGGTGGCACTCGGCCGCCGCACAAGTAGAGATCGAAAGCCCCGTTTGTGGGGCGCCAACGGCGACCCACTCGGGTCACAGGAGGAAGTGATGAGTAATCCGACGATTCACGCAGAGCTCAGGACGAACAGTGGCAAGGGTGTTGCCCGAAGCCTGCGCCGCGGTGGCCGTATGCCTGCAGTGGCGTACGGTGGCGGCACGGAGGCCTTGCCTCTATCCATCGACCCCAAAGAACTCGTGACGCTGAGGTCCGGTCCTCTCGGCTGGAACCAGCCGGTCAAGATCGAGGTTGATGGTGGAGATGGTGTTGCGTTGGCGATGCTCAAGGCGGTCGACAAACATCCTATCTCTGGCGAGATCCTTCACGCTGACTTCGTGCGTGTCGATGCTAAGAGCGAGGTCAAGGTGGCAGTGCCCCTGCGCATCGAGGGTACTGCCCCCGGAGTTGCTATGGGCGGTCTGCTGAACCAACAGTTGCGAACTCTGCAGGTGCTCTGCTTACCCAGCGCAATCCCCGCAGGAATTTCGCTTGATGTCAGCGGCCTTGAGGTTGGTGATCGTCTGCTGTTGAGCCAACTGAAGCTGCCCAAGGGTGTGACCTCTCTCGTGACCGATCAGCCTGTGGTGAGCGTGTCTGGCCGCAGAGGCGGGCCGGATGAATTTGACGAAGAGGCTGAGGCTGAGACTGAGGAAGGCGCTGAGGAAGGCGCTGAGGCTTCAGCCGAGGAGTCGGGCGAGTAGGGACGGGCTGTGCACGTTGTCGTCGGCCTGGGTAATCCAGGGAAGCGCTACGAGGGTACCCGTCACAACATTGGAGCCGAGGTGGTCGAGTTTATGGCTCGTCACCACTCGATTCCTCTGAAGGAGAAGAAGTTCAAGGCCCACTTTGGAAGGGGTCAAATAGCCACTGAGCCTGCCATGCTCGTCTGCCCCCAGACGTTTATGAATCTCAGCGGTGACAGCGTCGGCCCTCTGGTCGGGTTCTATAAGTTGAACTCGGGCTCGGTTGTGGTCATTCACGATGACCTGGACCTCCCATTGGGAGTCGTCAGAGTCAAAAGCGGGGGAGGTCACGGCGGCCACAACGGCCTTCGAGACCTGGCGAAGAAGCTTGGTAACGCGGATTTCCAAAGGGTTCGCGTTGGTATCGGTCGCCCTGAGGGGCCGATGGCAACAAGTGACTGGGTGTTGTCGCGCTGGGGGTCTTCTCAACAAGAACTCCTGCAACGCATCCGAGAGAGAGCGGCTGAGGTTGTCCAGGCAGTTATTGAGCAGGGCGTGGCCGAGGCAATGAACCAGTTCAATGGACAGGGGTCCGTTGAACAGTGAGTGAGATACACGACCCCGCCGATGGTGGGGTCACTATGAGAGGAGAGTTGCTGGATGTACTCCAGGGAATACGAACTCGTCTTCATCGTTCGTCCTGATGTGACGGATGAGGACATTGAGACGATCAAAGATCGCAATAGCGGCATTATCAGTGATCGTAAGGGTCACACCCTTATGGTCGACGATTGGGGCAAGCGGCGCCTGGCCTATGAGATCCAGGATTACGGCAAGGGCCACTTCGTGCTGTTCAACTATCTGGGCTCGACAGAGATTGTCGATGAGCTCGAGCGTACGCTGCGAATCGATGATTCCGTGTTGCGCTTCTTGACGGTGAAGCTCGGTGAGCGTGTCGATGTCGAGGCTCGTGTGGCCGCGGCTGAGGCCGTGGTCGCGGCTGCTGCTGGCGAAGCTAAGGAGCGAGCAGAGGCTACTGAAGCTGCTGCCGGTTCGGAAGGCGAGGCGGTTGGAGCCCAGGCAGGAGCCTGAGCAGGGCAATCTGCCTCCGCCTGCAGCGCGTTGGCTGCCGGCAGCGGTCAACGGCACTCTAGTTGCCGTCGTCTTTTCGCTGCCCATGCCGCCAGCGCTTCTCGCTCCGGTTCCCATCCTCATCGCCTGGAGGCGATATGGCAGGGCACTGGGGCTGGCAACGGCGGCGGTGGCAGTGCTGTCGGTGATCTTGCTGCAGAGTGCCGCAGCGTGGGTGGTGCCGGAAGGTCCGGAAGCAGCGCAAGCAGGTCCGCTGGGCCTGGGCGCCTTTCTGACTCTCGTCCTCGGTCCTGCCCTGTTGCTTGGCTACGGGCTGGAACGAGCGGAGTCGGCGGCTGTGGCGCTGGTTGAGGCCGCTGGTGTCTACCTGGCCCTCCTCGCGGTGGGCCTGGCCATGGTGGAGTTGCTGGCTGCTGGAGAGAGTGTTCTCGCCAGGGCCAGCCAGTGGGTTGAAGAAGTGCTCGATGTGGCAATTGCCACCGGGCGGGAGACAGCGAAAGGAGACATGGACGTGATGGAGGCAATCAGCACATTGGAAGCCCGCCGCCAGTGGTATCAGCGCTGGGCGATCCGTCTGATGCCCTCGCTGGCTGCGAGTGGTGCTGTGCTGACCTTGTGGGTCAATGTCATCTATTCACGCTGGTTTACT
>CAZEIY010000485.1:0-3483 GCA_964512375.1 uncultured Rickettsiales bacterium
ATCAGGCCACGCACTAAAGACGGACAATCAAACAATCGATGAAAAAATTCACTTTGCTCATGATCGTCATCCCCGTTTTGGTGGGGTCGACCGCGGCTGCACAAAATGCGGTCGGGGGAAACTCAAACAACCGCTTGAACCCCGAGATCTCGGTCAATATCGCGGCGCTCGGCGGCTACACGACGCGGGGTGATACCGAGGAGGAAGGCCTGCTCGAGCGTGGCCTTGGCGTGCAGGAAATTGAATTGCGTTTCGGGGCCGATGCCGACCCCTATTTCCGACTGGACATTGCTATTGCTGGTCACGCCCATGCTGGCGAGGTCGCTGCAGAGTTCGAGGAAGCCTATCTCTCCACCACGTCCCTGCCCGATGTGATCTTTCGGCTCGGGATCCTACGCCCCGCGTTTGGTGTAGCGAGTCAATCGCACACGCACGCCCGGCGCTTCATTAATACACCCCTGCCGATCATCCATCTTTTCGAGACGGATCACCTCATTGGGACCGGGGTATCGGTGGACTACCTCCTTCCCCTGCCATTTTTCACCGAGTTGAACCTCCAGTCCTTCCAGACGAGATGGACCCGATCGTCCGACGCACATGGGCACGAGGAATCAAGTTCGTCGGAGGGCCACGACGACCACGAGGGCCACGACGACCTTGCCTACGATTTTTCCTACGTCGCGAGGCTGAAATCCTCGTTCGACCTAGGGGACGCCACGACCATGGAGCTCGGGTTCAGTGGACTGCTGCAAGCCGATGACGAACATCACTGGCGTGAGAGCGCCGGAGCCGACTTCAGGATCAAGTGGGTTCCACCCTCGTCCGCCCGCTATACCAGCTTGGAGTGGCTGACCGAGTACATGACCGCGAACCGTTCGGACGCAAGGCGTGATGGCGTCTATTCCGGCATACGATACCAAGTGGATCAGCAGTGGTGGTTCCAGGCGCGAGGCGCGCTGCTCGACATTAATTCATCCACCGAAAAACAGACCTACCGGGCTGAGACTTTGGTTGCTTTTGCCCCCAGTGAGCGGACGGCTCTGCGGCTTCACTACGGCTTCGAGCACACGTCCGAAACCCACCACGAGGAAGAAGGCGAACATTCTGACCATGGCCAGGGCAGATCACCGGTCCATGAAGTGTTTCTCCAGTTCATTGTTTCCGTGGGATCTCATCCGGCCCACGCATACTAGGCGATGTCAATGCGCGTTCTTTCTCTGCTGACAATTGTTCTGGTGTTGCTGAGCGCTCGGGATGCCAGGGCCCAGCTCAACGTGATGACGACCACCACGGATCTGGCCGATCTCGTGCGCACCATCGGGGGTGAATTTGTCACTGTGGACGCCTTCTGCAAGGCCAATCAGGACCCGCATTATGTGCAGACCCGCCCGAGCCTGATTGTGAAGCTACGGAAAGCTGATCTCGTGGTCGCCGTGGGACTGGACCTCGAGGCTGGCTGGCTTCCCCTCGTAATCCGCGGCGCGAGAAACCCGAAGATCCGTCCTGGAACGCCCGGTCATCTCGACCTGAGTCAGTGGATCGAGCCGCTGGCCATTCCCGCGAACGCAAACGCCAGCCAGGGACACCTTCACCCTCGGGGCAACCCGCACTACTGGCTCGATCCCGTGCGGATGGCCGCGCTGGTTCCACACATCGCCGACCGTCTGTCCACTCTGGATCCCGCGCACACTGCAAGTTTCAAGGGCAATGCGCAGGCCTTCACCCAAAAGCTCAGCACAAAGATTCAGTCCTGGGACGCGAAGATGGATCCCTATCGGGGGACCGAGGTGCTGGGGTACCATGACACATTTACCTATTTCCATGCCTGCTATGATCTGAAGGCCGTTGGGACGTTGGAAAACAAGCCAGGCATTCCACCCAGCCCACGTCATCTGAGCCAGGTCATCGCAAAAGCCAAACAACGGGGTGTGCCCGTCATCTTTCACGAAGCATTTCACGACAAGAAACCATCCGGGCTGGTCGCCGATCGAAGCGGCGCGATATTGCTCGTGCTCCCGGTCTCGGTGGGCGCAGTGCCCGGGGCAGACAATTACATCGCGCTGATCGACAATATCGTCGACCAATTCATCGCCGCGATGGCAGAGCATCGGCGCGATGATTGAGTTCCTCCTCGCCCCGTTCGTTATGTGTATCGTTCTTGCTGGGATCCATGTCTACATGGGCATGCACGTACTGCGACGTGAAGTGATCTTCGTCGACCTAGCGCTGGCTCAGATGGCCGCACTCGGCACTACGGTGGCGCAATCCCTGACCGGGCACCAAGGTGGCCACGGCCATGCTCATGTCGAGTTCGACGCAACCATGGCGATAAGTTTCGGATTTGCTGCCCTCGGAGCGGTAATTTTCGCCATCGCTGGGCGACTCAAGAAGCACGTCTCCCAGGAGGCCATCGTCGGGGTGGTCTACGCCGTAGCTGCGGCGCTGATGATTTTGATCTTGAGCAAGGCACCCGATGGTGGCGAAGACATCAAACGGGTCTTTGGGGGGGTTCTGCTGCTGACCGAGTGGCACGACGTAACCCACAGCCTGGTCATTTACGTGATCGTGGGCGTGTGTCTGTTCGTGGCGCGTCGCCCTTTTCACATTCTGAGCTGGGGAGGATCCGAGGATGCGGAAGCCGCCTTGAAAAGGCCAGCACTGGGGGATTTTGGATTCTACCTCTTGTTCGCAGTGGTGCTCACGGTCTCGATCCAATCGGCAGGCGTTCTCCTCGTGTTTTCGTTCCTGATCGTACCCGCGGTGGTCACCAAGCTTTTCTGGGACGGACTGCTGGTGCGCCTCGGTGCTGGATGGATCATTGCTACCGTCGCCGCATTGCTCGGATTGGCTTGCTCGTGGTTCGGTGATTTCCCCGCCGGCGCCTCGATCATACTCGCGTTCGGGTTACTGCTCGTCCTGGCGATGGCGGTACGGTTCACGCTCCGCGGCTGGGTCCCGAAAAATCTGACAAACGATCGGTCGTCACGATCTTGACCTCCGTCCGGGCAGCCTGGGCGAAAACCGCTGGTTCCCCCTCGGTCCCAATACTCAGGGTCGAAGGTGGATCTTCAGGGGCGCGTCAGCGGCGCTTTAATCCGGATAGTTGAGATTTTCTTCTTCCGAGCGGGTCGCGTGGTTCGTCAGCACGGCCGAGGCCGACTGCGTTGAAAGCGTGGAGGTCTCCGCCCTCACAGTCTGCCCAGTCAGAGCACTCTCCCTTACGAGAGGATGCTCCGGCGCTGACATTCGGCAGATACCAAGCCTTCAAGACTCCCAGGCGCGAACCCTATCCCTCTGAGCCTCAGTTGCGGGGGAGGGCTTGGCAGCGGTCTCCTCGTTGCAGCGGTGCCGCCGCCGATCGCTCCAGCTCGACCCCCACCTCAAGCAGCGTTCGAGTTCACCGCCTGAGCCACCCGACAGTTGATGCTGGATCGAGCCGTTGAGCCCCGCCGGCTCTACGGCCCACGGGTAGCTGCGCTCAGA
>CAZEIY010000486.1:0-3476 GCA_964512375.1 uncultured Rickettsiales bacterium
CGATGACGACACCGCGGGCGATGACGACACCGCGGGCGATGACGACACCGCGGGCAGCAACAACACAGGCAGTGGCTGTGAGAATTCCCCTGTTGTTGGCGCCTGGGTTGGAACCTTTGAGGGAGGGGTGGACTATCTCCTGACCCACGAGAACGTAGAGGGCGACGTCAGCTTCGACATTACCTGCACTGATCGGCTGGCTATCAGCGGAGCGATGGCAGGGGCCGAGGGCGGCGGTGCGACCTTCGCTTCTACGGTAGATGGTGAGTACAACTCAGCGACCGATACGCTGGCAGCGAGCTTGGTCGGGACCATCAACCTCATTGGCAGTATTCCCTATTCCCTCGACTTCATCGGCACTCTAGATGGCCACCTGGCGCAAACCAGCGCCTACACGATGAATGGCATCTGGCAGATCCAAGCGCCGATGCCGCTCGGCAATGGCACGGGTAGCGGAACGTGGATGGCCGAATTGCAGTAGATCTCCATGAAATTGAGCAGTACTTCGGGCTGTTCTCGGTCGACTACGACGCCCCTGAGTTGTCTCGCACTCGGCTCGGTTCTGCCGATACCTACGCCGCCATCATCGCTGCTGAATAGGTGACCGACGAGGTCCGCGCCGAGTACGGCAACATGCCGTACCCAGCGGGCCGATGATGCTCGAAATAGACGATGGTCTTGACGCCAGTGAGCACTGAAGAGGCTCTACGGTCGAAGTGGGGTTACCATAGGGCTGGCCTCTCGGCCTTATACGCAGGAGCCCCTCGATGCCCACGGATTTGATCAATGAGTCCACGATCGTCCTCGAAGGAAGGGACTCGGCCGCTGAGCTGGAGCTACCCTCGGGTGGGTCGAGCTCTGTCGGCCTGGCCGCGATTCACAGGGGTCTGAAGACAGAAGAGGCGGCCCGTGCTCGTACCATCGGTCTGGTCTTCTTTCTTGTGGCCGCTCTCACAGCCCTCTGGGCCCCGCTTCTCGACGGCCACCCCGCGCTCAAGATTCCGCTCCTGGTGATCGTGGGCTGGTTCGGCCTATCCGGGCTGTATGTCTTCTGGCTGGCCTCTGTGCCCGAGCGGTACACCCGCAAGATCTTTCTGACCTATGGGGTCTTTGCGGTTGCAGCGTCGCTCATGGTCCTCATCTATCTGGGCCCGTTCTCCCCGACGGCGCTGGCGGTCACCCTTGGTATCAGCTTCTTCGGCCAGGGCTCAGATCGGGCCGGGGCCTGGCTGATCTGCGGGTCGGCGATCTTTTCCTGTCTGTTGTTGTATGTGCTCATCCTCACCGGCGTCATTCCGGACGTTGGTGTGTTTCGGGGTGACGAGGGTGGGTTTTCCGGTCAATTGTTCATGACCGTGATGGTCCCACTGGTACTCCTGGTCACGTTGATGCAAGCACACTGGTCCAGGGGAGCGGTCGAGAGAGCGCTGGAGTCAGCGGTCGAGGCCGCTATGGAGGCTTCCCGCCGCGGGGTTCAGCTCGAGGAGGCACAGGCCGAGTTGGACAGGATTGCGGCCGCGGGCGGGGTCCTTGGACACATGAGCGGGCGGACCGTCGGACACTACAAGCTAGGCCCCTTGCTGGGCCGCGGGGGAGCCGGAGAGGTCTACGATGGCGTAGACACGCGGAGCAAGACCGAAGTCGCCGTCAAGGTGCTCAGGGCCACCGATTTGGACGATGACAACATGGTCATCCGGTTCCAGCGGGAGGGCGAGATCGCCACCCAGTTGGTCTCCCAACATGTGACCCGGGTCCATGAGTACGGTCGCTCCCCAACGGGCACGTTCTACATCGCGATGGAGCGTCTGGAGGGCAGCGATCTGGCCTCTATCCTGCGCCGTGAGAGCCGGCTGGACCTTCATGGGGCTCGGGAGCTGGTCCACGATGTGTGCCAGGGGATCTCCGAGGCGCATCGGCTGGGGATCATCCATCGAGACATCAAGCCGCACAATATCTTCAGGGCACGGGAGTCCAGCGGAGCTGAGATATGGAAGATACTGGACTTTGGCGTGAGCAAGCTCTCTACGAGTTTCGCCTCCATCACCCGCGGCGGTGTGGTGGGCACGCCCCAGTACATGTCGCCCGAGCAGGCCAGGGGTGAGGAGGTCGATGAACGCACCGATGTGTATGGCATTGGCGCCGTCCTCTATCGAGTCCTCACCGGTAGGCCACCCATATCCGATCGTGGTCAATCGGCCCTGTTCAGCGCCGCATTTCGTCGCCCCGAGCGTCCGCGCCTGTTGGTTACTGACATGAGCCGGGACTTGGAGGCTGTTCTGGCCCTGGCCCTGGCTCCTCGACCCAAGGACCGATTTCAGACGGTGGAGTCGCTCGAAGTCGCTTTCGACCAGGCTCTGGCCGGACAGCTCCCCAGGGTCCTGCTCATCAGGGCAAGAGGCATCGAATGGAGCAGTCCAAGTGGCTGAGATGATGCCCTGATAGGAGAGTGGACTTGCCGATTTCCAGCTACATCCTGGTGCTCTTATCCCCGGTTCTCGCCGGTGTGGGCCTGGTGTTGGGCGGGTGGTGGACCTGGTTACACCCTCTCGTGATGTACGGACTGATTTCGGTGCTTGAGTTGTGGTGGGGAGGTAGCGAGGACGATCTGCCGCAAGAGACTGATCGGGCTCGAGGCGAGCACTGGTTTGCACAGCTCGTTCTGTGGAGTGTCGCCCCCGTCCTACTCGCCCTTCTCCTCGGCTCTCTCTCGAGAGCGGATAACTTCAGCACCTGGGAACTGATGGGACTGGTCATTGGGGTTGGCACCTCGTTGGGAACCCTGGGCATCAACGGCGCTCATGAACTCGGCCATGACCGTGGACTCCGATCCAAGAGACTGGCAGAGCTTCTGCTGCTGTTGTCTCTCTTTATGCACTTTCACGTGGAGCACAACCGAGGCCACCACGTACGAGTGGGCACGCCCGAAGACCCGGCTACATCCCGAGAGGGTCAGTGGTTGTACTCATTCTGGTGTCAGACCCTGTGGGGAGGGATGGTCAGTGCATGGCGCCTGGAGCGGGATCGTCTGACGCGAACGAAACGGAGCGTATGGAGTCTCCGCAACGCGATGCTGCGCTATGGCTTGCTCCAGACCGGGCTGGTCATCGCGGTCGCTCTGTGGCTGGGCCCCGCTGCGGTCGCTCTGTGGCTGACGGCTGCGATGTTCGGCATCCTCCTGCTTGAGACGACAAATTACTTCCAGCACTATGGTCTCGTTCGTCGAAGACAAGAGGACGGAAGTCTGGAGCGGATCGGACCGCAGCACAGCTGGACCGCCAACCACACGATCTCCAGGGCGGTGCTACTGAATCTCCCACGGCACGCAGATCACCACCTCGCCCCCAACCGACACTTCTTCAACCTTCGGCACCTGCCAGAGAGTCCGGTGCTGCCGCTGGGCTATTCGGGCATGGTCATCCTCTCGCTCGTGCCGCCGATATTTACCCGGGTGATGCGTACGCGTCTGGCCTCACACC
>CAZEIY010000487.1:0-3466 GCA_964512375.1 uncultured Rickettsiales bacterium
AACGCCTCTCATCGGACCTATACGCTACGCCGTCCTCTACCAGGGCGACTTGCTGTTCGAACCGGGATGAATCGGCCCCAAGTCAGTCTTCGAGGCTCCGTACGGGTCGAACCAGGTTGAAGATACGGATGACGTCACCTTGCGGTCCGTGGCCTTGTGGCCAGTCCGCTGGATCCCCGGTCTTGGGATCGCTGCGCTGTGCACCTGCCCCATGCACATCCATCAGGTTCACACTGCCGTTTTGAGGGCTCGTCATGAAGCCGAGGGCTCGGCCGAAGGCCACGTAGGCCGCGGACCGGCCTGAGCCATCGTCGGCGGCATGGGTGGTGCTCGACCAGTAGAAGCCGTAGTCCTCATCCCCTCCTTCATCCGTGATCGGTGTGCAGTCGAAGATCGGGTCGATTGCCGCGGAGTCGGTCGTACCTGGTGAGCGCGTGTAGTCGACGATGCTCTGAAGCTCCTTGGCGTTGGGCAAGCGCCAGTCATCGTGACCGCCGAACTCCAGGTCTTCGGCCCAGGACAATGCGCTCTGCCAGTCCAGTTGGCCCGCGCTGCCCTCGATCCCTCCCGAGTCCTCCTGGAGCCACATGAGACCCGTGGCCTCGTCCGTCACGGTGCCATCCCCGTTGTCTGTGAAGTCGTTTGCGCCGTAGTCCGGATTTCCGCGCACGTAGATCGTGAAGTAGGTCTTGCCCTCGGGTGCGTTGGGCATCGGCCCAATCGGGTACCCCTTAATCCGTCCATCAGCAAAGTTCACCCCGAACATCTCGGCCATGCCGGGGTCAACATAGAGCGTGTTCGTCGCCCACTGTGAGTCGATCATCCGTTCCCCGGCGCTCTCATCTCCATACTGGAAGGCAAACACTTCGTCGTCCATGAACGGCACAGTGCTGCAGTTTGGGTTCGGGCCGCAGCTGCTGGGGTCGGTGCCGCTGTACTGGATAAGGCTGTAGAGTTCCTTGATTGTTGGCAAGCGCCAGTCCTCGTAGCCCGCGAGGGAAAAGGCTCCGGCCCCGGCCTCGGCCACATCCCAGGTGACCTTGTCGCCGGGGTCCTGCTGCCACATCAGACTGGTGACGAGATCGGTAACGGTGGAGTCGCCGTTGTCCTGGTAGGCCGGCACCTGGCCCTCGCACTCGGCATCCTGCCCCAGAGATGTGGAGCCACATGCGACGGCTTCGGCTGTGTCGTAGCAGGTGACCTGGTTCGTATCGACGATGGGATAGGTCAGCTCGCTCTGGGGCTGGTCGTCATCATCATCGTCATCGCTGGTAGAGCGGTCGGTGCACGCGAACAGACAGAGGGGCAGAGTCAACAAGGGGACGAGCAGCCTGTGGGTCATAGAGTTGAGCATAGGGCCTTCTGGTGGAGGTTCGACCCCCAGGACAGTCGAAGAGCTGTGAGGTCAAACAGGAATCCCTAGAATCCAAGATGCAGCGTATCGGTCCGATAAAGGGGTTATGTTCACTCTGCTGAACCAGGCATCACATCAATCGAGGTTGAGGAGTTGGTGTTCGTAGCGGCGCTCTACCTCGTTGCCGAGCACCCGCACCAGGCGGATCCGGACCTCGTCATCCCAGGTGGCGTCAGTGACGAATGTCGAGTAGCCGGCCTCGGGGAAGTCTTCGTCGTAGTCCACGTGCAGATGGCCCGCGAAGTTGCCATAGACCTTGTCGCCGATGGGCGCGACCAGGTCCGCAAAGCGCGCACGGTCATCAACCCGGAAGATGGCGGGCGCCATGGGTACGTGAGACAACAACACGACGCTCTCGTCCAGGCGTTGTTCTGCGCCGTCCAGGGCCGCCTCAAGCCACTCCCAGGAGCCACCGGGAACATCGTTGAAGTCGCCAAACTCGGCCAGGTTTCCGTGTAGATGCCGAATGTTCCAGTCCTGGCTCACGAACAGCACACCACGGTGCTCGAACTGGAGGTTCTGCAGCCAGGCCACGCCACTGCCCTGACGGTCGTCATCCACTGGCTGCGGCGCGATACTCCAGGTTCCCAGGGTGCTCTCGAGCTCTTCCAGGTGGGGGGCGAAGGTCTGTGCGAAGGACTCGTCACCACTGGTCTGCACGACGTTGTCACCGATGATGGGCACCCATGGCAGCTCCAGGTCACCGAGAAGCTGCGCCGCCCGCGCTAGACCGTCGTTCCAACCAATGTCGCCAAGTACCAGCACCACTTCGATACTGTGCTCAGCCTGGTACTCGTTAATCCAGTCGATGGCTATCTGCAGCCGCGCCTCGTGATCGATGGGGCCGGCAATATGTGGATCAGCGATGACTACGAACGAGAACAGGTGCTCGATCCCACCAGGCGGGACGGGGTACTCGTCACCTACGCAGCCGCAGGCAAGCAACATCCCGAGTACAGCAACAAGGGGGGGCAGGGTTCGCATCAGTAATCGATCAGGAGGTCCAGTTCGTAGCGATGCAATACATCGATGAGGTGGCGCGTAGGTCCGATAAGAGGCGCTATGTTAACTCTACTGAGGGGACCCGGGGAGCCCTCGCTCACGAACCGATCGCGCCTCCCCCGCCCTGACTTCCCCCTCAATCACGTACCGCTACCTCAGCGGAGGTAACACAACGCCTCTTCTCCGACCAATACGCCAGCCAAGACATATGATCTGGGTGAGGTCATCGGCAGCTTCACCGGCCCCGACACCCTGAGCTTCAACTTCACGGTGACGTTGGCCGGCTCCTGCGGCGACGGCACCAATCATTGCTTCGCGGTCACAGGCATGCGCTGAGCTCTGCCTGTTCGGTGGAAGCTGCGCTCTACGGCGCGCCGTCTACTGCAGCTCAGCCACCCAGGTGCCGCTGCCGGTGCCGGGGGCGACGGGCGTCGTCGGTGCCTCGATCTGCCAGGTGCCGTTCATCGTGTAGGGGCTGGTCTGCACCAGGTTGCCGATGAAGTCACCAGTGAAGTCGAGGGGGTAGTTGAGGCTGGCGAGGGTGATGGTCCCGTTCAGGGTTGCAGCCATCGTGTCCGTTGCCGAACTGTATTCCCCATCCACAGTGGCGGCGATGGTCGCTCCACCGCCCTCCGACCCGGCCATATTTCCGCTGATGGCCAGCCGGTCGGTACACGCGATGTCGAAGCTGAGGTCGCCGTCGACGGCATCGTAGCCGGTCAGGATGTACTCCACGCCGCCGTCAAAAGTGCCTACCCAGGTGCCGATCACCGGGGAGTTCGCGCAGCCGCTGCTGGTGTCGTCATCGCCCGCTGTGTCGTCATCGTCGCCGCTGACGCCTTGGCAGTTAGCACCATTTTCTTGCACTTCCTCGTACGTCGTGTCCCCGCCCATCATCGAGTGCAGAGTCCACGCGTCGTTGGTACTGAATCCACAGTTGTAGACCGCTTCAAAGTGCCCACCTCCACTGAACTGAACCGGGTACAGGGGGCTGAGATCAGCAATCGCATCTGATTCGTACAAGACAAGACTTTCGACCGTCGAAATCCC
>CAZEIY010000488.1:0-3462 GCA_964512375.1 uncultured Rickettsiales bacterium
CGGTTGTCTGCACCCCGGAGGATGCCTTCAAGTGCTTCATCCGTACTCACATGGATGTGCTGGTGATGGGTCCCTACGTGTTGAGGAAAGAAGAACAGCGCGAGTATCCCGAGATTGAGGATGCCCGCAGTCTCTTCCCTCTGGACTGAAGCAGAGCTTCGGGCGCAGCGACTTGTCTGCAGCCCTGCTAGGATTCGCTCATGTGGTTCATCGATCTGATGCAAGACTTCTGGTTTTTCCTCAAAGAGCGCAAGGCCTGGTGGATGACTCCCATCATTCTCGTCCTGCTACTCCTCGTCGTGTTGATCCTGGTTGGTGAGAAGGCAGCAGTCCTTCCCTTCATCTACACGCTCTTCTGAGCGCCCGGTCGCGCCTGCCAGGGGACAGTAATGCGCCGTCCCAGTTGCTCTCTGCGCCTCTACCAGCACAAGAGCGTTCTTGCCTGCGTGGGCGAGCCTGTAGTAGGACTCTGCCAGCCTTGAACTGTGTCCGCTTCGGTCACGGCGGCTCATGGAGCAGCAAATATGAGTGCTGGTTGGCGAATTACCCGCGGTGAGGAGCAGTTCGCTGCCAAAGACGTAGCTGAACTCAAGCTCCTGGGAGTCGGCGGCAAGATCCAGCCGGGGGACCTGATTCAGGAGCCTGGGGGTACCTCCTGGCGCTACGCTATCGAAGTGCCCGAGCTCAAGGGACTCATCAAGGCGATTCAGATCGACGAGGATGATATCCCGACCGGACGCTCCGGTGCTGGTGGAGTCACCCGCTTGCTGCTCTTCGTCTGGGGACTGGCTGTGATTCTCGGCGGTTTCGGTGGCCTGGTATGGATGGGGATGACTCCACCCGAGCTCCTGGTGGCTGACAAGGCGGTCGCGCTGTCTCGGACCGCGCTCTCCTCGCTTCCAGGGATGGAGAGCCCCGATGGCGCCGCAGTCGAGAAGTACGAGATCCTCGAGATGGTCGGCGCAAAGGAAGGCTCCTTTGAGGTCAGCAAGGCCGACGGAACGACCGGTTGGCTCTCAAGTGATGCGGTTGTTGCCGTGGTTATGGGACCGATGGAGGGCATGGCTACACAGTATTCCAACCTGCTAGCACAGCCTGATAGCAGCGCTGCCGTTCTCGGTGAGGTCAAGGTCAACGAGGTGGTTCAGTTGCTGCAGAAGAGAGGCGACTTTTACGAGGTGAAGGCTGCCTCTGGTGCGGGCTGGATGGGGACCAGTCAGGTGCTGCCTGGCTACATGTTCAGTCAGGTGCTCAAGGAGCGCTACGACCCTAAGTTCAATCCCAATGCGTACGTTCAGTTGGCCAACTACTCATGGACTCCCAGCGGAGAGCCGGACCAGCCGGACACCATGACCAACATGCTCTTTCACCTGGTGAATCCGACACCCTACGGGATGACCGGCATTGTCCTGCGTATCACGTTTTTTGATGGGGACGACAAGGAGATTGCGACCCAGGATTTTGAGGTACCTCGCCTCCTGCCGCCCTCTGAGTCTGCCTTCGATATGGGGGGACTGCATCTCGATGGTATCGATGTCGATATTGCCTGGGATGAGAACACCCGAGCTGAGGTCAAGGTACAGGGCGCGATTGCACTCGATGCAGGAGACTACAGCCGCCTCAAGGCCGAGGAAGAGGCACGTCTGGCAGCAGAGCTGGAAGAGGCCGAGGAGTAGCCCTGGGGCACCCAGGGCAGATGATCACACTGGGGCCTGACCATTGTTGGGCTAAGCT
The DNA here is from genome assembly GCA_964512375.1 of uncultured Rickettsiales bacterium. GTDB lineage: Bacteria > Myxococcota_A > UBA796 > UBA9615 > UBA9615 > UBA6601. The sequence continues at coordinate 1,735 of CAZEIY010000488.1, forward strand.
TGCCGCCATGAGTCGAAGAAGTCTGCTCGCCCTTCTCCTCCTTCTCACACCGCTGAGTTGCTACGACTCGAGCCTGGGCCTCAATGGTGGCTCAGATGGACCGGGCGGTGGTGGCTGTGGAGCCCGTCGGCCAGCCGATGATGATGACAGTTCCGTGGTTGGTGATGACGACACCACAGGCGACGACGACACCACAGGCGATGACGACACCACAGGCGACGACGACACTACAGGCGACGACGACACCACAGGCGACGACGACACCACAGGCGACGACGACATCACAGGCGACGACGACACCACAGGCGACGACGACACCACGGCGGGTAACTTCTCTGTCGTTGCAATCAACCCGGCTTCGGGGTCGACGCAAGGGGGCTACATCGTCGACATCGAGTTCTTGGGTGACCTCTCGTCGTTCGACGAGAACCACATCAGCGTCACCTTCGCGGGCGAATACGCTGACGTGGACAACCTGAGCAACTCGGAGATCCGTGTGACCATCCCTCCCGGCTGTGTCGCCGAAGAGGTCGAGGTCGAGGTCGAGGTCTTCGGTCTGGGTTCGGACACCATCGACTTCACTTACGAGTTCTGGGCGCAGGGACTGGATACCGCGATCATCGGGGTCTCGCGTTCTGAGGTGCTCTCGGCAGGGGGAGACTTCTCAGGGGCGGCGGACGCTCAGTTCTTTACTCCGGTGAGTGCGCCGCCATTCTTACAGGTACCTGCGATTGGGACCTGCGATGTCTACACAGGCTCCACCCCAACTGCGCGGCCTAACTACAGCATTGGTAACTTCTTGCAGCTCAGTACGGGAGGCTCTTCAGTACAGCTCGCCCTTCAGCCGGATCAGAGCTATCTGGCGGCTCCGCTGGCCGAGTCCGCCGTACCGACCTGGTCGTCCTACTCTCTGCTCGGTGGGATTGATCCGGATGGTTGTCCGCTGGAATACCCTGGCGTGGTCTCGGGTACGGCGCCATTGCAGCTCGACGAGAATGTACTGAGTCCTCGTCTTGTCCACTGCCCTTCGCCGCTGTCTTCGCCACCACTCAACAATTTTCAGTGCTGGTTTGAGTTGCCGAATCCGAATTATCCGAACCTTGAGGGTGGGAGCATCTCCTGGACGCCCGGTACGACTCCTGCGGGCAACGTGGTCGATGGATTGATCTTTACGATGAGCCACTACAATTCGGTGGGGCCTATCAGTACCTGGGCACCGAGCGGTATGAACGGCCTCATCTGCCACCAACTGGACAGTGCCGGAAGTGCCTGGTTTCCTCTTGATGACCCGACCTTCCCAGCTGCCTATGCATTGCAGGACGGGGCGTATGTAATGAACGTGATCCGCTATCGCACCTCAGCGACTCAAGATCAGCGAAGTGGGGCGACTGTGTACGGCACCTTCGTGGACGCTCAGTCGGTCAATTTGTGGAAATTTGAAACAGCAGTGGAGTGTCTCACCGTTCCCGAGCAACGTTGCGCGCAGTGATACGTCCACACCGCCGTTGAGGCGTTGCGGGGCTCCTACTGATCGGGGTTCGGCTCAACGCCCAGCGGGAACGAGATTGTGCCCGCGGCTCCGCTGGGGAAGCTCATCGACTTGAAGCGCGCGGCGATGCACGCCTCGGCGCCCGGGCTTCTCAGCGTTGAACTCTGCGTGCTGGTGCTGATGACTGCCCCGTTGCCGCTGATCTCTACCTTGGTTATGACCGTTCCTGAGATGGCGGA
>CAZEIY010000489.1:0-3456 GCA_964512375.1 uncultured Rickettsiales bacterium
TGACACCTCGCCGCTTCTGCCCGACAGCGACAGCGATGGACTCAGTGATGGTGATGAGATCGAGCTGGGTACTGATCCGAACAACCCCGACACCGATGGCGACGGTATTCTGGACGGTGCTGAGGGCACGCTAGACAGCGATGGCGATGGGGTACTCGATATCTTTGACGACACGGACGACACGGACGACAGGGGCGACATTGTCGTTGTCGAGCCGCCGGTCGAGCCGAATGAGTCCGGTTGGTCCTGTGCGCTGGCTACGGCTGATGGGGTGGGTCCCTGGGCCCTGCTTTGCCTTGCCCTTGTCTTCCCGCTATGCCGCCGTCGACGAACTGGTCCTGAGAGGCTGCACTAGGCAGGCTCAGAGAGTCAGGCGTCGGCCAGCTCCGCGACTTGTTTCGAGATCGGCCGGCCGGTCAATGGCATGCGCTCGAGCTGCTGGTCCGTCGAGTACGGTAACTGCGATGGCCTGTTCATGCTCAAGCCAGCGCAGCTGTTCCAGCGATTCCTGTTGCTCGAGGCGTCTGGGCTCGAGGTCCGCGATCTCCAGCAGGGCATCGACTCGATAGGCGTAGATGCCCAGGTGCAAGAGCAGGGAGCCTGCTCTGCCCAGCGCGGCCGGTAGCGGTTTGCGCGAGAAGGCCAGCGCTCGGCCTTCGGCGACGGTGACTGTGGTGCGGCCCTGGTGGTCGCTCAAGCTTCCTCGTACGGCACAGGTTGCAAGTCCCACGTTCGGGTCATCGATGAGTGTCTGCACGCAGGCGGCGAGGGCTCCAGGTGGCAGTCCTACAGCATCTCCTTGAACATTCACCACCAACTGCGGCAGGGGTTCACCGAGCAGCCCCGCTCGCAGAGCCGCTGCGATTCGCTCCGATCCATTGCGCCATGGCCCTTCCACTCGATGAACAGTAGCGCCGACTCGGCGCGCCTCTTCTTCTATGCGCTCGTCAGCGGCGAGCACAACTACGGGTCCTATCCCTGCGGTAGTGGCGGTCGCGATGCTGTGGGAGAGCACTGTCCCGTCGCCGAAGGGCGAAAGCAGCTTGCCCGGGAAGCGCTGAGCAGCCCACCGGGCAGGAATGCACACGGGGATTATTTGACTCGAGGTGCTCAACTGGTTTCTCCGCGCCGAATTGTACGTGTTCGGTGCGGGTCTACAAGGAAGCGCGAGCCCGCAGCACCCGTTGTCTTGCGCCCTACTCGCAGGAAAGTAGAATGCAGATTCACCGGGCCCCAGCCGATGCCGCATGGCCTACTCCGAGGATTCGATGCAGTCCAGTTCTCTTCTCGCGGTCGCACTCAGTGGCTTCTTTATTTCTTGCATCCTTCTGCTGGGTTGTGAGCAGCCTGAGGCAGAGGTGCCCCTGCGAATTGTTCAGATCAGCTTCACGAATACGGTGGTCCTTCCTGGCGAGAGCATCTCCATCGCGGTGACTGTAGAGGGCAGCGACTCGGTTGCTTATCAATGGCAGGCTGACGCGGGCGAGTTCAGCGCACCGACAGCTGGGAGCACCGACTGGACGGCACCTGGACTTGAGCAGTTGGTAGCTATCACCCTCGCTGTGACCGCCGACGATGGCCGGGCCACCTCGTTTTCGACGGATCTGGTCGTCGGAACCGGCATTGATCACGATGGTGACGGCTTCTCGCTTCGTGAGGGCGACTGTGACGATACCAACAGCTCGATCTATCCCGGCGCCCCCGATACGGCCGATGGTCTGGACAATGACTGCGATGGCCTCCTCGATGAAGGCTCCCCCGATGCCGATGACGATGCCGATGGGTTTACCGATCTGGAGGGTGACTGCAACGACGGAGACATCGGCATCTACCCGGGCGCCGACGAGCTCCTAAATGGCATAGATGACAACTGCGATGGTCGGATCGACGAGGGTACCAGTGCTTTTGACGACGATGGCGACGGCTACTCCGAGGACGAGGGCGACTGCAACGATCAGAGCTCAGGAGTGGGGCCGGATGCACCGGAGACGCTCGATGGACTCGACAACAACTGCAGCGGCGAGATCGATGAGGGCACCGCTGCCTTTGACGATGATGGTGATGGCTTCAGTGAGCTCGGTGGTGACTGCAATGACGACCTCAGCGCGGGCGGCGCCGCAGTCTTTCCTGGCAGCGCTGAAATCCTCGATGGAGTCGACAACGACTGTGATGGCCTCCTCGATGAGGACTTCCTGGCTGACAGCGATGGTGACGGTTGGAGTCTTCTGGCCGGTGATTGTGACGATACGGACTTCTACACCTACCCCGGCGCACCTGAGTTCTTCGATGGAGTGGACAACGACTGCAATGGTCAGGTCGATGACAACTCGGATGACGTGGACAACGACGGTGATGGCTATTCGGAGTCCGGTGGAGACTGCGACGATACGTCGGCTGCGGTGTATCCCGGCGCGGTAGAGATTGAAGATGTAGGTCTCGAGTTGGACAACGACTGTAACGGCTACTACTTCCAGAACGCACCGTCGGCCGTGGCGAGTGTGGTCGGTGGGGAGTCCAGCGCGTCGACCTGCTCGACCGTCGTACTCGACGGAAGCCTCTCCTTCGATCCTGACGGCGATGCGCTCACTTACTACTGGTTCTTTGATGCTCAGCCCATCAATAGCGCTCTCACCAGTGCGGAGATTCGTGATGGGGATAGCGCTGTCGCGAAGGTGAACGCTGATGTGCCCGGATTGTGGGTGATTGGACTGCTCGTCTCGGATGGTCTGGTCAACAGCGCGCCGTTTCTGGTGAGTCTCCAGGTCACCGGTAGCTCTCAAATCGCGACTAGCAATGACGCGGACTGTGATGGTGTAGTCACCGCCGACGATTGCAACGATAATGACACCGATCTTCTAGCCATCGCGGATGACGGCGACTGCGATACGATCTTCACTGCTGAGGACTGTAATGACGCCAATCCCGGGCTGTTGGCCATCGCCAACGACGCGGACTGCGACGGGGTCGTCACTGCTGCTGACTGCGACGACAACAATGTTTCCCAGCCCAACCTTGATGCCGACTGTGACGGGATCGAGACCTCCACTGATTGCGACGACAACGATCCCACTCAACCTTCCCTGGATGCCGACTGTGATGGAGTGGTCACGGCTGATGATTGCGACGACACGGTGGCTACAGGTGCGGCTTTCGGAGCCATCGCCGACGATGCCGACTGTGATGGGGTGCCCACCGATGGCCTAGATGGGGTCTCGGGAAATGCTGATGATGACTGCAACGACAACGACATCTCGCAGCCCAATCTGGACGCTGATTGCGACGGCGTGCTGACGGCTGATGACTGCGACGACACGGTCGCTACAGGTGTCGCATTGGGAGCTATTGCCGACGATGCCGACTGCGATGGTGTGCTTGCTGACGGCCTGGATGGGGTTGCGGACGGGGTCTCGGGAAATGCAGATGATGATGACTGCGACGACAACGACCCATCCCTGC
>CAZEIY010000490.1:0-3428 GCA_964512375.1 uncultured Rickettsiales bacterium
TCCAGCGGCGTCGCCGCCGGAGCCCTCGCCGTAGGCGCCGATGAGCAGGTCAGCGAGCCCATCGCCGTCCACATCGCCAGCGCCGGAGACGGCTCTGCCCGCGTAGTCGTATTCGTCCTCCCCAATGAACTTGGCGTCGGCTTCAACCAGCGACGCCTCTCCACCCGTCCAGGTGCTGTCCGCCCACCAGTCTTCACAGCCCGTGTCGCCAGCAACCTCACAGTCATCGAGGCCGTCCTCGTCGGGTTCGTCGATTGAGTCTTCAGCAAGGTCGAAGAAGGAGGCGCCGAGCCAGAGGTATGCTGCGCCAGAACCGAAGCCGTCGGAGGTCGCTCCGTAGGCGCCCACCAGCAGATCGACAAACGGACCGTCTACACTTCTCCCAGCAGCAAGGCGGTCGTTGAGCAGAGCAAGCGTCTCCTCACCCTGAGACATCGCCAATCGCAGTCGAGCCTCATCAGCGAAGAACGCGTTGGCGCCGAGCGCGCTGAGAGTCCGCAGACTACCGAGGTGCTCAAGAGCCCGATCGAAACGTCCCACAGAGCGATACAAGGCCACCAGCTTGTAATGGAGTTCCTGAACGGACCAGTCGGACTTCAAGGCCTTCTCGATGCTTGAGATCGAAGTCAGTGGCGCCAACTGGGTGGCATCCAGCAGGATCTGAAGTGACTCAGCGGATCGCGGCTCCACCCGGAGGGCCTCTGCCGCCACAGGATACGCATCGTCACCTCGTCCCAACCTCCAGAGGAGCTTCGCCTTGAGCACGAGAGGATCTGAGGAGTCCGGCAGAGCATTGCTCCAGTCATCCAGCGCGGACAGAGCCCCTTCGGGGTCTCCTCCCTGGCGGCGCACTTCGTACAGGTAGTAATGCGGCAGATACTCGGAGCCAACGCCGAGTCCGTATCGAAGAGCCGCGAGGAGTTGCTCCTCGGCCTCGTCATATGCCGCACTACGCTGTAACTGAAGTCCAAGGACGTAGCGGCTGTAGGCATCGGACTCGTCAAGCTGCACGGCTCGCCTCGCGGCCTTCAGAGCCTTGGCAGAGTCTGGCTTGCTGGCCCAGGCCTGAGCAAGATAGCGCCACAGCACCGCTTGCCTGGGGCTCAGCGAGAGCGCCTCCTCCAGCAATGCTGCAGCACGATCAGCGCGGTCATCAGTCGTTGAGTCGCCGGGCACCTCCTGCAGCACCAATTGGGCGGCAAGGAAGCGAGATAGGACGGGTGCAGAGAGGGCGCTTAGCGGGTCACGCTGACCGCTACTGCCACCGGACCCACCCGGCGCAGGCAAGCCCTTCAGGTGGACAGCACAACCACCGCACAACAGCGCGATGAGGAGCACCGCGACCAGAGACCGAGGAACTGAGCTCACGGAGTGCGAACCGTCAGGGGTTGATCACCGGCAGACTCTTGTTGCCCTTCTTGCCGAAGAGCTTGCGGATCATCATCGCGAAGGGGTCGTAGTAACGATCCACGACGCGTTCCTTCAGCGGAATGATGCCGTTGTCTGTGATGTTGATGTGCTCGGGACAGACCTCAGTGCAGCAGCGAGTGATGTTGCACCAACCGGAACCAAACTTCTCGCGGATCATCGGGATACGATCCACTGTGTCCAGAGGATGCATCTCGAGACTGGCGAGACGAATCATCCAGCGCGGACCCGCAAAGTGCTCCTTCTTGTCGTGGTCGCGCAGCACGTGGCAGACATCCATGCACAAGAAGCACTCGAGGCACTTGCGGAACTCCTGGATGCGGTCGACATCAGCCTGGTACATGCGGTGGCTGCCATCGGCCTCGCGGTCGCGAGTCGAGAGAGGGGGGATCTGCTTGTTGCGCTCGTAGTTGTACGACACATCGCAGACCAGGTCCTTCTTTAGCGGAAAGGTCTTGAGCGGCTGCACCATGATCTCACCCTCTTCAGGAAGAGAGTTCATGCGAGTCATGCATGCGAGCTTGGGTACGCCGTTGATCTCAACGCCACAAGAACCGCACTTGCCAGCCTTGCAGTTCCAACGAACGGCCATGTCGTTCGCCGACTCGGACTGGATCTGGTGAATGGCATCGAGCACCACCATTCCCTCGGTGATCTCGGTCTCGTAGGTCTCGAAACCTCCATCATTGTCGTCACCACGCCAAACCTTGAATGTGCGCTTTGCCATCAGACCTGCACCTCCCCAGAAGCAACCATAGCGTCGAGGTCCTCAACGGTGGCGCGAGCCACCTTGGCGAGCTCCTCAGGCGGATCCGGCCGCTCGTAGTGACTGAGTTCCATCTGACCGTCGCCGCCCTTGCGGATGATGAGGTTTCTGTTCCCCCAGAACTCCTTGTCCTCGACCTCAAAGTCGGCTCGAGAATGAGCGCCTCGACTCTCCTTACGCTCCTTCGCTGCCATAGCCACAGCCTGGCTTACGATAGCCATGCTCTCGAGATCCAGAGCTTCATGCCAGCCCGCGTTGTACTGCGAAGAGGCATGTGCCTTTGATGACTTAATCTTCTGACGCCAGCCCTCGAGCTTGGCCAGGCCGGCGCCGAGGCCGTCTTCTGTTCGATAGATGCCGACGTGCTCACCCATGATCTCGCACAGTTCATCATGCAGCACGAAGGGATTCTCGCCCTCGCTGCGATTGAGCGGCTCGGTCGCAGACCGCACGGCACCACTGATCTCATCACCAGAGAGACCAGGCGCAGCGCTGAGTCCCTTGACGTAGGCCGCGGCCCCATCACCGGCGAGCTTGCCAAACACGATAAGATCCGAGAGGGAGTTGCCGCCCAGTCGGTTGGCCCCATGTAGCCCAGCGGAGCACTCACCGCATGCGAACAGGCCCTTGACCGTAGTGGTCTGCTGGCTGTCGGCATCGACCCTTATCCCGCCCATAAAGTAGTGGAGAGTCGGGCCCACCTGCATTGGCTCGGCGGTGATGTCGACCTCGGCCAGCTCCTTGAACTGGTGATACATCGAGGGCAGCTTCTTCTTGATGTACTCAGGCGGTCGATTGCTCGCTATGTCGAGGAAGGCGCCACCATTGGGTGTTCCACGGCCGGCCTTGACCTCGTTGTAGATGGCACGAGCCACCACATCGCGGGTCAACAGCTCTGGCGGCCTCCTCGACTCCATGTCGCCACCCATCCAACGATTCGCCTCTTCCTCGGTGTCCGCCGTCTCGGATGCGAAACGCTCAGGGATGTAGTTGAACATGAAGCGCTTGCCTTCTGAGTTGCGCAGATGTCCTCCTTCACCACGAACACCCTCGGTGACCAGCGTGCCTCGAACAGAAGGGGGCCAGACCATTCCCGTGGGGTGGAACTGGGTGAACTCGATGTCCATGAGCTCAGCGCCGGCCTCATAGGCCATCGCGCTCCCGTCGCCGGTGTATTCCCAGGAGTTGGAGGTCACGCGCCAGGCTTTGCCGCAGCCGCCGGTCGCCATAACGA
>CAZEIY010000491.1:0-3417 GCA_964512375.1 uncultured Rickettsiales bacterium
TGATGACAACGACGGCGACGGCCGCAGCCCGTGTGGCGCCGATGGCATCGCCGGCACCAGCGACGATGACTGCGATGATGCCGACAACACCGTCTACCCCGGCAACACCGAGCTATGTGATGGCATCGACTCAGATTGCGTCTTTGACGTCACCGAGACCGATGATGACGGCGACACCTATGTCGAGTGCAGCCCCTGGATAGGCACCGACCCCAACATCGTCGGCGGCCAGGACTGCGACGACTCGGACCCAGCCCAGATCCCCATCGATGCCGACGGCGACGGCGCGGCGGGCTGCGCTGGCGACTGCAACGAGACCGACGCCTCTATCTACCCGGGCGCTCCTGAGGTGGCCTGTGATGGGCGCGACTCAGACTGCGTGGCCGATGCGGCCGAGATCGACGACGACGGCGACGGCTGGCTCGACTGCAGCGGCTACACCGGCACCGTGACCGGCATTATTGGCGGCAGCGATTGCGACGACACAGATCCTGCGCTCAACCACGATGATGCGGATGGTGACAGCAACAGCAGTTGCAACGGTGACTGCGACGACTTTGATGGCGGGCGCTTCCCGCTGAATGCCGACTTCCCCTGCGATGGACTTGAGACCAACTGCGTCGAGAACAATGCCGAGGTCGACGACGACGGCGACGGCTACCTGGAGTGCAGCCCCTACACCGGCAGCGTCGCGGGCATCCTGGGCGGCGGCGACTGTGATGATGGCGATGTCAGCAATGTGCCCAGTGACGTCGACAACGACGGCTACACCGGCTGCAGTGGCGACTGCAACGACGGCGACTCCGCCTACCACCCAGGGGCAGCAGACGCAGGTTGCGATGGCCTCGACACCGACTGTGTAGTCGATGCCAACGAGAGCGACAACGACGGCGACGGCTACATGCCCTGCACTGGTGACTGTGACGACAACGATCTCAACCGCTACCCCGGCGCCGCCGAGGCCTGTAACGGGGTCGACGACGACTGCAACGGGGCCATCGCCAACAGCGAGACCGACAATGATGGGGACGGCTACTCTGAGTGCGACATACCTGCCGACTGCATCGACAGTGATCCGCTGATCCACCCAAATCAGCTCGAATCTTGTGACGGCATCGACAACAACTGTAACGGCATCCTCGATGACCCAATCGACAACGACAGCGATGGCTGGGCCGCCTGCGGACCCGACGGCATTCCAAACACCGGTGACGAGGACTGCAACGAGAGCAATGCCGACATAAATCCGGGTGCTACAGAGCAATGCGACACCATCGACAACGACTGCAACGGCGTACTCAATGACCCCGTCGACTTTGACGGCGACGGCATCGATGCCTGCGGTGCCGATGCAGTGGCGGGTACCGTCGATGATGATTGCGATGATCTCGACCCGACCCGCTACCCCGGTAATGACACATGGGAGGATGTGGGCTTCGGTGTCGACACCGACTGTAGCGGCGATTTGGGAAACCATGCGGAAAGCGCCGCTTCCCTGCTCCTTCTCGGGGTGGGAGCAGGTGACCAGGCGGGATTCTCGTTGGCCTCGGTGCCCGATCTCGATGGGGACGGCCTGTCCGAGCTACTCATCGGCGCACCCTACAATGACGACGGGGGAATAGACGCGGGCAAGAGCTACCTGTTCTGGGGCAGTTCCCTATCATCCAGCGGCTCACTGTCCATGGCCAACGCCGACGCCACCTTCGTTGGTGAGGCAGCCAATGACCAAAGCTCTCTGTCGTTGGCCGCGCTCGCGGACATCGACGGGGACGGCCTCGCCGAGCTGGCCTTTGGCGCGCCCTACAACGACGAGGGCGGTGTTAACGCTGGCAAGGTTTATATATTCTGGGGGAGCTCCATTATGGGCGGTGGCTCTTTCAGCCTGAGCGCGGCCGACATCCAACTTGTAGGCGAAGATGCCTCCGACGAGTCGGGCTGGTCGGTCGCCTCCGCAGGCGACCTCGACGACGATGGGCTCGCGGACCTCGTTATTGGCGCGCCCAGTAGCCCCGATAGTGACTCCGGAAAAGCCTTTGTCTTCCTGGGAAGTTCCCTCGCCTCCGCCAGCACCTCCAGCCTCGCTGCCGCCGACATCATCCTTACCGGTGAGGCGGCAGATGACGGTGCCGGTTGGGCGGTGGCCTCGGCCGGCGATGTGGACAATGACGGTAAGGACGACCTGCTCGTGGACGCCCCGTGGAATGACTCACCGGGTGCCGATACCGGCCGGGCCTATCTATTTTGGGGCTCGACCATCAGCGGGGAGGGGAGCTTCTCTCTTGGCGCGGCCGATGTGATCTTCAATGGCCATCTACCCACAGGCGGTACAGCTCTTGCGGCACAAACAGGTCGTACGGTGGCGGCTGCAGGCGATCTCGACGGTGATGGGCTCGCAGACATCTTCATCGGAGCACCCCGCTGGCATGATTATGCTTGGGGCTTTGGCTGGGGCATGGAACTGACTTTATTAGAGCGTTGTCGCTTTTGCTCGGCGAGGCAAGAGGGAGTTGGTTATGTCGTATTCGGCTCGACCGTTGCAAACGTCGCGGGCAGTATCGACCTGCAGTACGCCGATGTGGTTCTGCGCAGAGGTGGCCACTTGAATTTTGTTGGAGCTGCGGCCACCGGTCTGGGAGATGTGGATGGCGATGGGCTCAGCGACATTCTCGTGGGCCAGCCAGCCGGTTGGGACTTAATAGACAACTATGGGGAGGATGCGTGCGGAACACAGTCTAGTCGAGTGAAGGTCCATTTCGGCGCAACCCTGGCAGGTGGTGCAATGAACCCACAGTCCGGCCATATGTTCCAAAGCTTTGAGTACGACGTCAACACTTTTGGTGACTCTACAAATCTGGGTGACAAAAGCTGGATCGGCGCCTCGTTGGCCTATGGCCATTTTGACGGCAACAACAAGTCTGACCTGCTCCTGGGTGCACCCGGCGACGACACCAACGGCACGAAGGCGGGCGCCGTCTACCTCATCCTCAGTCCCTACTAACAGCCTATCCACCTTCGCACCTTCACCTGCCCGCAGCCCGTGGTGTCCCAAAACTCGATCGTGGTCTCAGTCCATCGATCAGGAGCAGGCGGGAAATTGTCGAATCTCGGCCGAAGAGGCTGCAGAGTGGCCGGGAACCGAACCGTACTGAACGATGGACATCGAGCCAGGCTGAGTTTTGGGACACCACGACCTTCGGGTTATGAGTACGTCGCTGAGATCCACACCATCCTCAAGCACTTGAATCTACTTGATTTCCAGCACACTCATCCTTGCCACGCTTGGGCATTTCGGCTGGGCGTGGTGACAAATTGTGCACAAGATTAAGCGTCGCGCTTAGGCGCGGAGCTTTACGCGCTGAGCAGCCCCCTGCCCTGTCCGCTAAGATGCGCCGGTGCGTTATTCCCCGCTGCTGTTGA
>CAZEIY010000492.1:0-3414 GCA_964512375.1 uncultured Rickettsiales bacterium
CCGCCAGCAGCCAAGACTTCCTGCTCCTACGCCGACAAGTCGGGCGCGGCGGCCACGACGCGGCGCGCTCGTGCCCGGCCACCGGGTGTTGCGACCACCAATGGCCCTACCAGGTGCTGCGCTTCCGCCGGCCCCGGCTCCCAAGATTCTGGGTGTTGTCGCAGCCCGTCCCGTCCCGCCGCCAGCCTGAGCAGCCGAGGAAGGGACCGAACTTGCCCTCCCGTTGAAGCATGGCCGCGACCTTGCAGACGGGACACCGAACGAACCCCTTGCCACAGCCAGAGCACTCGAAGGAGGAATCAGCAGCGGTGCTGGTGGGGGCGACGACACCGGCGGAACACGACGAACAGATGGTCAGCTTGCCGGGGCAGAAGGGGTAGTTCAGACAAGCCCACCACTCCCCGTACTGGCCCTCCTTCAGGCGAATCGTGCGCCCCTGGCATCGGGGGCACACATGACGCTCAGCGTTGTCGCCGATGGTCACCAGATGCGGCTTGTAGTCGTCCTCAAGGATCTCTTGGATGAACGCCGACGGGTTGTCCGACGAAGAGACTAGATAGACTCCCTGCTTGGCACGAGTGACCGCGACGTAGAACAGCCGCCGCTCCTCGGCGTGCGGGAACGCTCCTTTGCCCGAGAGGACCATCTTCAGCACCGGGTCATCAACGACTTCGGACGGGAACCCGTAGACCCCGGCTTCGTTGCCGACGACGATCACGAAGTCCGCTTCCCCACCCTTGGCCGAGTGGATGGTCCCGTATGAGAGCTTCAGTCCTTCCGCCTCTGGCAGGCGGCGCAGTCCCTCAAAGCGGCTCGTTGTGAGGCTGGGGTCGTTCTCGTTCTTCTGCTCTCGTAGGTTGTAGCGTCCCAGGACGAGCACGCTGGCCCCATCAGCCCCGCCGTGCCTCGCTCTGATGTTATCGAGGGCCTGGCGCAGAGCCCGCTCGGTGTGCTCCCAGCCGAACCCGACGAAGATCACGGTCACTGCGTGAGAGCCGTCTTGGGAGACTTCCGACCGGCTCTCCTTCTTCAGTTGCTCGGGGTTCCGCATCACGAATGTCGAACTGAAGTCGGCAAGGCTCTGGTGGAACCTGAAGGTCTGGCCAAGGTCGGTCCGAGCGGTAGCACCAACGATGTTCGGGAACCCGGTGATCAGGCCTACGTCGGAGCCAGTGAACCGGAAGATCGACTGCCAGTCGTCTCCCACTCCGAAGATCCTCCCCCCTGGAACCTGGGCTCGAATCGCTTGGATCAGGGCGAGCCTGTTCTCGGAGATGTCCTGAAGCTCGTCCACGAGGATGTATCGATAGTGGGACTTGTACGAGCCAGCTTCGACGTGGTCACGGGCCCGTCCGATCATGTCGTCGAAGTCGATGTCCTCGTCGCATCCAAGCTTGTCCTGGTAGGCTTCAAAGACCTGACGAAAGATGCCGAGGAACACCTGATCTCGCTCGCAAGTTGCCCATCCCATCGCCTGCTCGGGGGAACAACGGTTGCCCTTGTAGAGGCTCAAGAAGCTCCCGATCAGGTTGATGAAGTTGGAGAACACACGGCTCTTTTCGGTTGTCAGTGCTGGGAGGGCGCGATGCCGAGAAGATCCGCCATGTCCTGGACAGCGTCGTCGATCCCGCCAGCCCATCGCCCTGCCCGCAGCTTCGAAATCGAGCACTACAAACGCGCGCAGCGCGGTTCCCCTTGGGGCGGAGGGGTGATGGAGGTGCCGAAGGCGCCGGATCTGTCGTCATGCGAGAGTCTCAGAACCGCCCTCACACCTGGCTCGAGCCGCACCTCCGGTCCGCCCCGTAACCATCTGAAAACAAAGGCCGCGGAACTCCCACGGATCGCGCCCGTGCTGGGATCTCCTCCATGGTGAGTGAACGAGTCTTGACGCCACGGTCACGCAGGATGGACCACAACCGCTGAGGGAACTCCTGCTCGGAGAAGTCGTAGCTGTAGCTCTCTACCAGCTTGGTGCCGTGCGTCCTGTGGAGGTTACGTTTCCACTCCATCCCCTCGGCGTACTTGATGGGATCAATGCCTGGTGCCGTCATCCCATCGCGCTGGATCCCGAAGTGCTCGATGTAGATGCTGTACTCAGGCAGGTAGAAGTCGGGTTGGTACTGCCGATGTTCCACTGAGGCGGTCGGGGCCTCGTACTTGGGCTCGTAGTCCCACTGGATGCCGTTAAGGGTCAGCCAGTTGCCTATCTTCATCTCCTCAAGGCTCTTGACCTTGATGTCGCTCAGGGTCCTCTTGTCCGCTGCGTCGGGAGCCTTCGAGGGCTTAAACCGCAAGGGATGCAAACCGATGGTCTTGAGCCGACGGTAGTACTCATCTGGGGTCTCGGCCTGCTCAGCCGGGTGGTCCTCATAGAGGAGGTCGGTGAAGAAGCGCATGATTTGGGTGTGCCAATGTTGGTCCCCAAGGAGGCTCGCCACCCGCTCGACCATGAACTTGCTGAGGGCTCTCTTGTCTTCTGCCAAGACGGACAACGTGGGCTTCTCCCCTGCCACGGTTGCGATGATGGAGTTGCCCAAGAAGTGGAAGGTCCTCACGACAACATCTGCTCCGAGGCGGTCTTGGATGCGCTGCTCCACCTCCTCCGCTGCCTTCCTCCCGAACGCCAGGACCAGGATGTCATGCTCCCGAGCCAGACCTCGTCGCAGCAGGTACCCGACCTTGCCGACCATCGTGGAGGTCTTTCCAGTGCCTGCACCGGCGACGACCAGGTTGTTGTCCTCGTCTCGTATGATCGCCAGGCGTTGGTCCCGAGTGAGGGGGTCGCTCTCGACCTGATCGAACCAAGCAGCCTCGTCGTCGATTCGGCGAAGCTCGAAATCGGCGTTCCACGACCGAACGAGCGGGCCTGGGTCTTCGAGGACTGCCCATGCCTTCAGGTGCCGTTCACGATCTTCGTCAGACAAGAGAGCGAAGGTCGAAGGAAGGGGGCGAAGGCCGAGCAATCCCGACACTTCACCCTTCCACGCCTGGACCTTCGACCAGGGCAGGTACTCGCCCCGGCGTCGGCTCGCCAGCGTCTCCAGCGCCGCCCGGACCTGGAGAACAAGCTCCTCCGCCTCAGCACGGAGTTCCGCTCGTCGGGCGAGCTTCTCCCTCAGGTACCAGAGACCTGCGCCAAGGATGGCAAGCCCGCCGAGGGCGGTCAGAAGCGACGTGAGCCATTGCACCAGGACAGGCTAGCACTTGGAGCGCCAGCGAGTGTAATCAACTGCGCCGACGCCACCCGCAGCATCGCTAAGGCGGTCGTATGGCGGTCCGGCTTCTGCCCGAAAGCAACATGCCGGACGACGACAACTCAGCAGCGTTCGAGGGCGACTTGATCTCAGCGCCCAAGGATCTCGCGCCCACAGACACGCTCGTAGGAGCAATGAACGGCCTTGGCCATGTATCCCT
>CAZEIY010000493.1:0-474 GCA_964512375.1 uncultured Rickettsiales bacterium
CGTCTTTTACCCCTTCAAGTTCCTGGGCATCGGCATCTCAAGCCAGAACATGATCCCCACCAAGGACCCGCTGTACCCTACTCGTCTGTCCGCTGGCATTGGCCTACGTCTGCCCCCGATCTTGAGGGTGGCGGCCGACGTCGTCTTCGACCTGACCAGCGACACGAAACCACTCACCGACATCCACGTCGGCGCTGAGGTCCGAATACTCAACCTCGCAGCGATACGAGTGGGCTTCTACAGCGACCGAAAGTTCACCGAGAACTACATCACCTGGGGGCTGGGCGTGGACTCGGAGCGGGTACGGATCTCGTTCGCGATGCGCATCGAGGTGGGGCCCATGGAGGTTCGACAGCGCACCGACATCACGGAGCCCGCGAACCGAATCCTAAACAGCGTCGGCATCGACATGAAGTTCTGAGAGCGCGCTCTTGCCGAAACCAATCGCTGTCGTCATCCCCTCAGCACCTCGTT
>CAZEIY010000493.1:484-3409 GCA_964512375.1 uncultured Rickettsiales bacterium
GAGCGGCGCCATTGATGCGGTTCTCGCCGAGGATGCTGCTGCCGTCTTCGTCATCTCAGAACAGCCACCAGCCGATCTGGCCTGGGAGGGAAGCTCCAGCGCCGGTGGCTGGATCGAGGTGGAACCCGGCGGGGGCTTCGGAGAGCGAGCCAACCGGGGCATCGCCGCGGCAAGAGATGAAGGCTTCGAACGAATACTTCTGCTCAACGACGACACGGCCATTCTCAAGGGTGCGTTATCCGCTCTGAGTGCAGCGCTCGACACACCTGCCGTAAAGATCGCGGGCGCGGTCCTGCAGGAGTGGCATGACGAGTCGGTGCAACTCTCGGGCATCGAGATCTTCAAGAAGAGCGCACGGATTCGTGTCCAGCGAGACGACCCGGGGCGTAGCGTCTTGCCTCGCCAGGCGGTCAGCGGCGCCGCGATGATGCTGGATGTCGAGACCTGGACTGAGCTCAACGGCTTCTGCGAGGACTTCACTTTTTACTTCGAAGACATCGACCTCTGCCATAGGGCGAGAGAGAGCGGCGCGGAGGTTGTCATCTGTGGTGGAGCAAGAGTGCGACATCACGAGGGCGGAACTCGCGACCATCGCTCAACTGAAGCCGCCTGGCACATCACCCGAAGTCAGGTCGTCTTCGCGAAGCGCCTGGGTGGCAGCAGCCTGGCTCAGGGTGGGCGAGTGCTCTCTGCTGCGGCACTGGGAATGAGCTGGGCCGTACGGAAGCTGGGGCTGGCAGGGCTACCTGTAGGTGCCCGCGGTGCCCTGTCAGGCCTACTATGGTCCCCGCCCTCATGAGTACGACGCATCCCGACTATCCCAACCTTCTCTCCCCCATCCAGGTAGGCAGCATCACCCTGCCCAACCGGGTTCTCATGGGCTCCATGCACGTGGGCCTCGAGGAAGAGCGAGGCCGTCTGCAGAAGATGGCAGCCTATTTCGGCGCACGGGCCGAGGGAGGTGTCGGCCTCATCGTGACCGGCGGCGTCGCGCCCAACCGAGCCGGTCAGGTCAAGCCCTTTGCCGCCAAACTCACCAACCGCTACGAGCGCTGGAAGCATCGCTGCGTTGCTGATGCTGTCCACGCACACGGTGGCCGCATCGCCATGCAGATCCTGCACGCCGGCCGCTACGCCTACCAACCCTTCGCCGTCGCTCCCAGCGCACTGCGCGCACCGATCAGTCTGTTCACGCCCAAAGCGCTGAGCGACAAGGGTGTCGAGCAGACCATCTCTGACTACGCAAACTGCGCACTGCTCGCCCGAGATGCCGGCTACGACGGCGTCGAGGTGATGGGGTCCGAGGGCTACCTGATCAATCAATTTCTGGTCACCCACACCAACAAGCGAGAGGACCGCTGGGGTGGTGAATTCGAAAACCGTATGCGGTTACCCATCGAGATCGTCCGACGAACCCGACAGGCCGTCGGCGATGACTTCATCATCATCTATCGACTCTCGATGCTCGATCTGGTCAAGAACGGCTCTACCTGGGAAGAGATTGTTCGTCTGGGCAAGGCCATCGAAGAAGCGGGCGCCAGCATCATCAACACGGGCATTGGATGGCATGAGGCGCGCATTCCGACCATCGCGACGATGGTACCGCGAGCCGCCTACACCTGGGTGACTGCTCGCCTCAAGGGTGAAGTGGGCATCCCACTGGTGACCTCCAACCGCATCAACATGCCCGAAGTGGCAGAACAGGTGCTCGCCGACGGCGATGCCGACATGGTGTCGATGGCCAGGCCGCTGCTCGCTGATCCCAACTGGGTGCGCAAAGCCGAAGATCACCGAAGCGACGAGATCAACACCTGCATTGCATGCAATCAGGCCTGCCTCGACCTCATCTTTCAGAACAAGCGGGCGACCTGTCTGGTCAATCCGCTGGCCTGCTACGAGACCGAGATCAGCGTCAAACCGACTACTGCTCAAAAGAGCATCGCCGTGGTCGGAGCCGGTCCCGCAGGGCTCGCCTACTCCACCACCGCGGCAGCGCGCGGCCACAAGGTCACCCTCTTCGAGGCAAGCGAAGACATCGGTGGACAATTCAACATGGCCCGGCGGATTCCGGGCAAGGAAGAATTTGCCGAGACCCTGCGCTACTACCGAAAGCAGTTGGAGCTCGGCGGTGTAGAGCTACGACTCAACACCCGAGCCAGCGTAGAAGACCTCAGCTCCGGCTTCGATGTAGTGGTGGTAGCCACCGGAGTGACACCCCGCCAGATTCAGCTCGAAGGTATCGAACACGACAAGGTGCTCACCTATGTGGATGTGATCCTCGGTCGAGTCGACGTCGGCACAAATGTCGCCATCATCGGTGCGGGCGGGATTGGCTTCGATGTCGCCGAGTTCCTCACGCACACCAGCAGCGAAGCAAGCCCCATCGACAGCTACCTCGACGAGTGGGGAGTCGACCGAGAGATGAGCGAGCGCGGCGGCCTCAAGAAGGCTCAAGCAGAATTGCCTACCCGCCAGGTGACGCTGTGTCAGCGCAAGGCAGGGAAGCTCGGCGCCGGTCTAGGCAAGACGACTGGCTGGATTCACCGCACGTCACTCAAGCACCGCAAGGTCAAGATGCTGTCCAACTGCAGCTACGAGAAGGTCGACGATGCCGGACTACATCTGAAGATTGGCGATAAGGTGGAGTTGCTCGAAGTCGACAACGTCATTATCTGTGCAGGCCAGGAGCCGTCTCGCGAGTTGCTCGAGCCGCTCAAGAATGCAGGCGTGGTGACTTATCTCATTGGCGGCGCTGACGAAGCTCGTGAGCTGGACGCAAGGCGGGCCATCGACCAGGGAACGAGGCTGGCCGCAGCTATTTGAGTAGCAACTCGAGCTACTGTGCTTCGGCGTCGACCTCGATTTCGATCATCACCTGGCCCCTGGCCACCTGCTCTGCCTCAGCGATCCTCACCGTTGCGACTG
>CAZEIY010000494.1:0-3403 GCA_964512375.1 uncultured Rickettsiales bacterium
TGCCGTCGCAGTCGTTGTCGAGCCCGTCGCACAGCTCGGGCGCGCCCGGATACACGGCGACGTTGCCGTCGTCGCAGTCCTCACCACCTGCCGCCATGCCTGCGAAGCCGTCACCGTCACCGTCGCCGGGCAAAGGTGGGGTGCTGTCGTCGTCATCACCGGCTGCACTGTCGTCATCACCGGCTGCACTGTCGTCATCATCGGCTGCACTGTCGTCATCGTCGGCGCTGTCGTCATCGTCGGTGCTGTCGTCATCGCCGGCGCAGACCGGCGCACCAACACACTCGGAGTCATTGCAATCAAAGAGACCGTCGCCGTCGTTGTCGGCATTGTCGCCGCACACCTCGCTGGGCACCACACCACAGCCGACCAGCACGGCAAGGAACAGCCCCAGCGAGCACGATGAGACCAGCAGCATCTTGTTCAGCGGGGGTTTCATGTTCGGCGTGGGCTTCATGCTGGGAGTCTAGGTCGAATCACCGCAACTCTGTAACGCATAGGTCCGATAAGAGGCGTGATGCTAACTCCGCTGAGGTAGAGCCCCCCCGACTCCGAGATCAGCCAGGCTCTCGCCACGACTCGCTCGGCACTTGGCTGAGACCCCCCAGAGCCTCTTATCGGCCCTATACGCAGGGCCATCTAAGTGGTCACAAACCACCCGTTTATTGGCTCAGAAACCCCCTTGAGTTCGAGCACGCCGGCGGGCTCCAGGGCGGTTTCGTCGCCCAGCAGGCGAGCTGATTCCGGACCGATGAGGATTCGACCCGGCTTGCTGTTGGCCTCGAGACGCGCGGCGATGTTTACTGCTGGTCCCAGGACGGTGTAGTCAGACCTGGCAGCGGAACCGAAGTTGCCAACCACCACTTCGCCGGTATTGATCCCGGTACGTGCGGTCAGTTGCTGTTCAGCGCCGAGTTTCACAACTTTGTCGTGGACTTCCAGCGCCGGGGCTACGCAGCGTTCAACTTGCTGTTCAGGGGGGCAGCTCTCGGGTGCGCCGAAGACCACCATTACGCAGTCACCGATGAACTTGTCGACTGTGGCACCGTGTTCCAACGCCAGGGTCGCGATTTCACCGAGCAGGCGGTTGAGAAGATCACCGACGGCTTCGGGGCCCAGGCGCTCACTGAGACCGGTAAAGCCGACGATGTCGGTGAACATGACGGTCACCACCCGTCGCTTGGGAGCTGCGTCGAGCTGTAGCTCGCCACGGGCCGCCCGATCGACAAGGGCGGTGGGCAGGTAGCGTTGCAGCACGGAGCGGGTCACGTAGTTGTGCAGCTTGTAGTTCTGGTTCATAGCGTAGTTTGTGATCATAAAGGCCAGGATGGTGACCAGTGGCACCGAGATGATGACCTGACTCCACAGCTTCGGATCGGAGCGAATGGAGTGAGATGATTGCGGGGGGAACAGCGAGGCGGCGGGCAGCACCGCGTAGATCTCACACAGTGCGAACAGCACATACAGGCCCACGCCGGCCACCAAGGTGATT
This sequence comes from uncultured Rickettsiales bacterium, assembly GCA_964512375.1. Taxonomy (GTDB): domain Bacteria; phylum Myxococcota_A; class UBA796; order UBA9615; family UBA9615; genus UBA6601. The sequence continues at coordinate 1,493 of CAZEIY010000494.1, forward strand.
AGGGCCGTGCGGTAGTCGAACAGCACGCGGTACATGACGACCAGCAGGACCAGGAAGCTCTCCGAGTAGTTATCAAGGTTGCCGAATGCGACCAGGTAGGCCTGATTGGTGATCAACTCCGCGCCAATGGTCAGTCGGTTGAGCCCCCGGAGTGCCCCCAGGTTACCCTCGCTGCGGGCTAGCCAGGCCAGGCTGCAGCTGAGAACCAGGTAGAACAGGAGGACTACCAGGTGGATGTTGACAGGCCAGGCGGCAAACTGTGGATTCCAGCCGAACTCAAGCATCTGGCGCATATAGATCTGGGTCGGAAGGACGGCGAAGGGAAGCGCGATGGACAGGCGAATTAGTGCGACGTTCTGGAAGCGTCTCTTGGAGATAGGTAGGTCACCCAGGTGCCTGAAGATATCGGCGACTGACAGTTGGTCGGCTGCTTGCTGGGTCATCGCTTACTCCTCGTGACCTAAGTACCTGCAATAGCCTGCTTAGTCTATTATTTACAGGTGGTTGCAGGTTCCTGAAGACTACGGCGGGGGAGGGGACTACTGCTGCGCGCCAGCTTGAGGCTGGGGCCAGGACTACGTGGTAGCGGACCAGGTTTGGCGATCCGGATTACTTTCCGGGCGACCGTTGGGAGCAGTACTGCTGCTGAACGCGACGAACCCGACAACAGCAATTCTGAAGTTTAAGGGGCCGGCACGCAGGTGCCCTTATGTTCACTCCGCTGAGGTAGACATAATGGGCCTTGTTGAACCGATACACTCAGGCACAGAGACAACTGCACGATGCTGCGCTCCCAGACGGACTACAGGTCGGGTCCGACGACTGGAGGCAGACGGGTCCAGGTGTTCTCGAGCGAGGTCCGCCCCCGCCACGGCATCACCCACATCTGGTACAGCGAGGTGAGAATCATGAACGCTGACGATGCGTTGTAGAAGAACCCGCCTAGTATCGTCATGTAGGCAAATCCCGGATACCACTTCGTCATCCACCACGACAGGATGTCGAGAACCTGGAAGACAAACGGCAGGGCAATGGCGATCGCCTTCAGCCAGGTAGGCAGGCCGACTGAGAGGCTGAAGATCACGCACACGAAAAACGAAATGAATGCGATGCCGAAGAGGTGGATGTGGGAGACCCGTGTCAGCGCACCGATGCTCGCTCCGTGGTCGATGGTGGTGAATGCGGCTACACCCTCATAGCTTCGAAAGTCAGCAAGCCCCGGGATGGTTCCGTGACACTTCACACAATTGGCCAGGAAGATCGGCAGCACTTCCTGTTCCCACTGCTCTTTCGGCGAACCCCTTTCAATCCACTCGATGATCCTGGCCTTGTCGGCCATGCTCGCCTTGTCCTTCATCGTTCCGGCGAGCTTGCCTGCCATGCGGCTGTCACTTCGGTTTCCGTAGTAGCTGAAGACGATGTCATCTCGGCTGACACCGAACTTGCCATCAGCCATGCCATGCGTCAGCAGGATCTGCACACCGGACATGGCCAGACCTAGGGCGATCACTACGAGAAACCCGGTAAACAGGACCCGCAGAGACAGGCTCAGAGATGGAAGGTTCAATACAATGCGACGAGGTGGTTTGGTCATAGGTGCATTCATGAGCTTGACTCGACAGCCTCCCGACCCACGTATTTTTCGCCAGTGCCTGGGTCCAGGCGACCTCATTGTCGCCCACGCTGCCCGGTAGTTATGCCGCTGTCCACAGGCAGGGGGCAACAATGAGCGCCCCACGGCCCTGCTTCATGAATTTCACTAACCGAAGCCCTGGGTGCCGCCTGCACCACCACCGAGCGTATAGCGCATCGTGCCTACCTCAGCAGAGTGAACATAACGCCTCTTATCGGCCCTGTACGCGGACAGTGTTCGGAGAAGGTGCTCTATTCTCCCTATGGTTCCGACTCTCA
>CAZEIY010000495.1:0-3396 GCA_964512375.1 uncultured Rickettsiales bacterium
AAGGCGTGTGACTTCGCAGAGGCGGGTAAGCTCGGCGAGGCGATCATATGGTTCCAGAAGGCAATCGATGCTTACCACCTCTACCCAGATGCGCATATGAATCTCGCCAGCTGCCTTGACAGAGCTGGCCAGCCCGATCAAGCGATCGGTTTATACAAGAAGGCACTCGCCTGCTACGCCGTGCTCGAAGAGGCCCATGGATCCGAATTCACAGGGGATGACCGTGATCGGAAGGCAATGATCCACCAAGAGATGGGCATTACGTACCAGAGGATGGGAAACAATAAGATGGCGGACGAATGCTAGGCGATGGCCCGGAAACTCCGCATGCAAGGCTTGTGGTAGTGTGGCCCTCGGATGCCCAATAGCCGTATCGGCTCCTAGCGGCGAAGCTCGGCAGTTATTTGTTGCAGCAATGTCTGTGCTCTGCTCAGAAGGTCGGACTCATCGACCTCCATTCTCTGCAACTCAATGACCTCGTTGCACTTGTCCAAGGCGAGCTGCGGCTGCTTCAGCTCGTAGACATGGAGCTGAGCCTGCGCTAGCAACGAGCGGCAGAGTGTTTCGCGGTCATCATGTGAACGACAGTGCTGCTCCTGCTGTTGGAAAATGGCCAGTGCCTCACGCATTTCGCCGGCGCGAGCGTGAGACGCTGCAAGGCGGCCGAGGCGGTCCAGTTCGCCCGATGGGCTAGCACCATCGCTCTTGCCCGTTTCTGTCGAGTCAATTGTCTCGCCTGTCTTCGACTCAAGCGCCTCGGACTCAGCACCCCGTCGTCGAATCTTCTCTGTGAGATCCTCGATGCGGGTCGGCGTTTCGAGTTCCATTTCCCACCGAGCCAAGGAACCCCGCCCCCTATCGGCTGTTGGCATCAACCCAAGTTGGGCGAGAATCTCCTCACTCTGTCGGACCTTCTCGGCGACCTTTTCGAGGGGATCGTCATTTCCCAAGCGCGCCTCCAACCCAGCAGTTCTGGCTTGGAGGCGCGCTTGGTTGCTGAGTGACTTGGCGAGCTGTTCCTTGTTCCCCAGCTCGCGGCAGAGCGCTTCCTCTTTGCGATGGAGGGTCAGCGCTTCGACGACGTCACGGCTCAAGCTCCCCTGTGCGCCGTAGCAATAGGCCAGTCCCCATTTTCCTTCCTGCCCCATAGCTAGACAGATTTCCTCCTGCTCTTTGAGCAGCGCTACCGCCTCGTCCCGTTCGCCTGTTTGAGTCAAGAGCACAGCTAGATTCCCCAATACAGCTTGTAGTCCTCCCCAGTCGCCGTGCTCCCGGCAGTCCTGTACGTGCTGGCGGTACAGGGCCAAGGCAGCCGGCCGATCTCCTGCGAGTGTCAGCACATTGGCCTTGTTGAGCAGGACAACGCTACGGATCCCGTGATCGCCGACTGGTTTGCTCAGATGATCAGCTTCTTCCAGAAGCTCCAACGCTTTTGGGTAGTCCTGGAGAGCCTTGTGGCTGAGCGCCAGCTTGGTCAGGGACATGACCCGGAACTTGGAATCTGCGCTGCCGTCACTCTGTTCCAGAAGAGCCTGGTTCAGCTTGAGCGCCTCGGCGGCTTGCCCCGTGGAGAAAAGGAGATCTCCGAGGAACGGGATGTACTCCGCATACCGTTCGGGATTCTCCAGAACGACCCGGTAGGCCTCGACCTTCCGAAAGGCCGTGTTGTCCTCGACGCGAGCCCAATACCTCAGGACCTGCTGGGAGTCCACGGAGCTCGCAGCCAGGAAGAACGGGAGTTCGCTTAGTAGCTCATACAGAAGCGCCCAGTTTCGGTGCCGCGCGTAGAGCCAGGGCAGTTCGGACACCTTGCGGTAGTTTGGGGTACCCCGGCGATTCCAGTGTGGCTGAACATCGAAGAAGCGGATCAAACTCTCCCCGACGGCAGCCTGCCGCTCCGGCGTCAGGTACCTCTCCACCACGCCGTCTGCCACTTGTCGATGAAAAAACGAGAGCAGTGTCGTTCGATCTGCGCTCCTCTCGTACAGGTACCCGTCGAGGTCGGCGAACAGACGGGACCAGGCCACCACCGGCAAACGATCGATGTCTGGGGACTTCGGTGAGCGCCGTTTGAAATCGCTTAGCACTTCGGTGTCCTCGGACAGAACGCTCAACAGCTCATCCTCGGTCAATCCTCGTCTGCTCGCAGCCAAGTACCCCAGCGCTCGAGATACTAGTACCTCGCCGTGGTTTGCTTCGCTTGAGAGTCGTCCCAGCAGGTCCCTGATTACCCCTGGCACGTCCGCGTTCACGCTGGTGGTGCTGGAATCGGCGTAGGATTTCCACTGTTTGGCCTGCTCGAAGACGAGCCTGAGATATAGGGGCGTTGGGCACCCTTTGAACCTATCCAATACGACCTGCCGCTGCCACGGTTGCAGAGTTCTCCCTGCGGCCCCGGTCCAGCGTTCGAGCAATGTGCTTGCTTCCGTTAGCGACAACCGTGTCACCCCAATGAAGGCCTCTTTAGGGAAGAGCCCGAGCAGGGTTCTGTATGAAGCGCTCCAATCATCCTGGATCGAAACCACCACACGCACGCCAGGAGGCAGGGCTTGAGGCAACCACCCCAGGCACGAGGCATCGTTTGGCTCAGTGAGCCTGTCGGGAGCATCAACTATGAGCACGACCGGATTCCCGGGGCTCGCCCGAGCGAGTCGGGCATGGAGATCGGCCCGAAGATCTAAGTAGCCTTTGGGGACAATACCCCTGCCCAGCCGGAGCATCTGGCCCAGTTGCAGACATATGCTTCTGACCAGTATCCGAACGTCGGACGACGCCGGGGTAGCACCTGCATAACGGACCACGGGGAGTGCGCTGGGGAGCCATGTTTCGACACGCCGCGCACACTCCGCCATCAAGGCGGTCTTGCCAGCCCCAGATGAACCAGTGATGATCAATGGGTATCGCGAGGGGCCGAGTACGTAGTCTCGAACCGCCTCGAGAGTAGCCGTCCGACCAACAAAGAACATGGAGCGTTCCCTACCAAAACTCCGCTGCTGGTCGACTTCAGCCTCAAGAGGATCGACTGTTTCGGCACGCTGGAGCTCGGCCAGGATCGTCGTCGAGAGATGTCGCCAGACATCCACGCAGAGGTTTCTTTGGGAGCTTCCATTTTGGTTCAGTACAAGGCAGTCCTCCAGTCGATCCGGTAGGCGGCCGATGTGTTTGACTGTGATTGGTGCGTCGGGATTGCCAGTCCAGAACGCCGTATAGTCGTGGACGCTTTCGCAGAAGCGGTGTCGCAGTGCGGCTTTGAGGTTCCTCAACCGCGTTTGCGAATCCGCATCGTGCCGCCCATTGGCGAGAAGGTTCTGGAAACCCGCAGCGCTCCTGTCTCCCGGTAGCCCCGAGATCCGACGGAAGGCACAGAAGATGCGGTTCACATCGGGTGACATCGAC
>CAZEIY010000496.1:0-3389 GCA_964512375.1 uncultured Rickettsiales bacterium
GTCAGCGCCATCATTGAGGCGCAACCAGAGCACCCCTCCTGGAACGCCTGGCACGCGGTCTGGTCGGCTCGCGATCAAAGGGGCGCTGGGGGAACACCTACACCAGCCTGGCCGCCCTGAGCGCCCTCTCTCGCTACAGCAAGCGATTCGAGGGTCGAGTCGAGGGGAGCCTGACGAAGGTGCTGTTGGATGGTCGCTCCGTCATAGAGACAGACTTCAGTGAGAGCAGCGAGGTCACGGGCTCCGTGCCCATGAGCCGTGACCTGCACGGCCCACTGGCGATCACGACCGAGGGGGGGCGGGTGTATTACGAGACGAGGTTGTCGTACTCCCGCGAGGAAATGCCGCCACGAGACGCCGGCTTCACGATACTTCGCCGCTACGAGATGCTTGAAGGCGCCGGGACCGGAACGTCAGTGACGCCAGGAGCAATCGTGCGAGTCCACCTGCGGGTAGTGACCCCCACTGACCGCCATGATGTCGCGGTGGTCGATCCCCTGCCCGCTGGTCTCGAACCCATCGACACAGGCTTTGCCACCAGCGCAAATCACTACGAGGAGGATGAATCACAGAGCCCCGGTGGCCTCGGCATGTACGACGAGTACGACGACGATGAATATGATGACACCTATTCGGACCAGAGCTGGTCGGCCTGGGTGTTCAACCACCGCGAGCTCGATGACGGTGGCCTGCTGCTGTATGCCGACTACATGCCGGCGGGAATCCACGTCTATTCCTACCTGGCCCGAGCGACCACGCCAGGAGACTACGCACAGCCGGCAGCAACAGTCGAGGAGATGTATCGGCCTGAGACCTTCGGACGCACCTCGCAGGGTCGTTTTGTGGTGGGACACGGGCCGGTAAGCCGGGCTGACTGAGTAGTGGCGCAGCGCCGACCCAGACTCACTCGCACAGCGGCTGCGGGCCTTAGCCTGTTCGCATTGGCCCTGACCGTTTGTTGGGTCCTGCTGTCGAGCCCCCTTGAACTGCCAGACAGACACGGCGGCGTCCAGTTCCTCGATCGCCACGGCGTCGTGTTCGCCGAGCGTGCGAGCGAAGCGCGTGGCTTCGGCATGTGGCGCGACCGGCACTCATCGCACGTCGTCCTGGCGACACTGGCCGCCGAAGATCACCGGTTTTCAGACCACCTGGGCCTGGACCCGCTGGGAATCGCCCGCGCGGTCGTTACAAACCTCCGTGCCGGCAGAGCAGCTCAAGGTGCAAGCACTATCACCCAGCAGCTGGCCAGGACGCTTTGGGACCGCCCGGCCGGCCTCCCCGGCAAGGTCGTCGAGGCGTGGTGGGCGCTGCGACTGGAGAGAGCCCTGAGCAAAGACGCGATCCTCGGGGAATACCTCAATCGCGTCTACTACGGTGACCACGCCTACGGCATCGAGGCTGCCGCCCGCACCTACCTCGACAAGGCCGCGAGCGAGTTGAGTGTCGCCGAGGCGGCGTTCCTGGCAGCGCTACCCCGAAGGCCGGCAGCCCTCAATCCCTGGCACCACCCCGAGCGAGCCCGTGCTGCCCGCGACCGCGTCATTGATCGGCTGGAGTCCCTTGAGTGGGTCTCGCCAGCCACAGCGACGCAAGCTCGCGCGCAGAGGCTGGGGCTACGCCGCTCGAAGGAGTGGTCGCACGCCCCCCATCTGGTGCGACGATTGCCACGCCGGAGCGGTGAGGTGCGGACCACACTGGACCTCGGAATCCAGCAGCGAGTCCAGGACATCGCCACCGATGTCGTAGCGCAGCTCTTCGACAAACAGGTCAGCCAGGCGAGCGTCATCGTGGTCGAAAACTCCAGCGCCGAGGTGCTGGCCTACCTGGGTTCGGTAGATTGGAGCGGACCCGAAGGACAGGTAGATGGTGCTCAGGCCAGGCGCAGCTCGGGCAGTGCCCTGAAACCGTTCACCTACTGGCTTGGACTGGAGCGTGGGCCCACCGAAGGGGGAATCACCCTGGCCTCGGTCCTTGCCGACCTGCCGGGAAGCTGGTCGACCACTCACGGCACCTGGACCCCGCGCAACTACGACCAGAACTACAGCGGGCCAGTCACAGCGCGCGCTGCCCTGGCAAGAAGCCTCAACCTGCCCGCCGCCCGCCTCCTGGATCGACTCGGCGCGGCCGAGCTCCACCGTCGCCTGAGCGACCTGGGTCTGCGTAGCCTGGATGAGCGTCCCGACCACTACGGCCTCGGCCTCACGCTGGGTAACGGCGAGGTGCGTCTCGATGAGCTGGCGGCGGCCTACCTGACCCTGGGATCTGGCGGCAGACATCGCCCGCTGGTCTATGAGCGCGGTGAGGGCGCGACGGAACGAGGCCGGCAGGTGGGCGACGAGGCCGCGGCCTGGCTGGTGCTCGATGCCTTGGACGATGCCGACGCCCGGGCACCAGCCTTTGGAGTCGACTCGGCCCTCGAGCCGTCTACGCCACTCGCTGCCAAGACGGGAACCAGCGTCGGCTTCCGGGACAACTGGGCCATGGGGCTGACCACGAACTACACGGTGGGGGTGTGGGTGGGCAACTTCGACGCCTCACCGATGGGCAGGGTCAGCGGAGTGACCGGTGCAGGCCCCATCCTTCGAGCGATCGTCGACGAGCTCGGCTCTGGACGCCAGGAGCGCTGGCCTCGACCACCGCAGCTGGTCTCAGCAACGATCTGCCCACTGTCCGGCGAGCGCCCATCGAGATCGTGTCCGGGCGTCATCACCGAGCACTTCCTGCCCGACACTGCGCCCACCGACGAGTGCAGCTGGCACCAGGAGATCGAGGTGGACTCGGGGGGGGCGCTGGCGACCGGCTGCCGGGGAGCCCACAAGGCTCTCGCCATTGCGTGGCCCGCCGGATTCTCGGCCTGGGCTGCCGAGCACGACGTGGTGGGCTGGCCTCGGCGGGACCGTTCCTGCGTTGCATCGGCGCAGGACGCCAACGAAAAACCGGCATCGTCAGAGGGCGGAGCGCACGAAGTGAAACAGGCGCACGATGGGGTCAGCATCGCGTGGCCACCCAACGGGGTGGTGTTCCATATCGATCCACGCAGCTCTGCTGAGCACCAGGCGGTCCCGCTGCGCGCCAACGTCGGAGCCGGAACTCCCGAGGTCACGTGGAGCATGGATGGGACGGAGATCGCTCGCGTCAGGGCACCCTACTCAGCGCGGTGGGTACCCGTGCCGGGCGAGCACACGATCGGGCTCGGCGTCGCCGGTCAGATCGTCGCGAAGTCAGTGATCTGGGTTGGAGGCGGCGAGCGGGTGCATGACAACGAACTACCCGAGTGAGGAAGAACATGAAGGCGCTGGACCTCCCCTGCCCTGGCGCGCCGCTAGCCAGCTCGCTCTGAGGCTCGCTCAGTGCACGGTGGAGTCGCCGTCGTCGGCGTCGCAGTCGAG
>CAZEIY010000497.1:0-3388 GCA_964512375.1 uncultured Rickettsiales bacterium
GTGCCGTTCCAGCAGATCTCAGGCACGCAGGCCGGATGAGTGCCACAGGATGGCTCGGCACAGTCGATGAGTCCGTTGCCGTTGTCGTCAACGTCGTTGTCGCAGACCTCGCCGGCAGAAGCACACACTGGATTTCCGAAACACTCAGGATCATCACAGTTGGCGAGACCGTCCCCGTCGTTATCGATGGGCGCATCACTGACCGGGTGGGTGTCGCTACAATTCTCCGGAGTACAGGCGGACTCTGTCGAGCACTCGAAGTCGTCGCAGTCGATCAGTCCATCAAAGTCATCATCGATGCCATTAGAACAGTCTTCACCCAGGCAGGCTGGGGCGCTGGCGCACTCGTCATCGGCACAGTCCGTGAGGCCGTCGCTGTCGTCATCGACCGTGTTGTTGCACTGCTCTGGCACGCAGGCCGGGTGAGCGTTGGCAGGAGATGGCAGATCGCCTGGGGAGGCCGGGTTGTAGCACTCAGGATCAGCACAATCGACGAAGCCATCGAGGTCGTTGTCGTTGCCGTCCTCGCAATTCTCGTTGAGGAACCAGCACAAGATGTCGAACAGGCAGAGGAAGTCATCACAGTCCACCGCGCCGTTGCCGTTGTCATCGAGGTTGTTGCCGCAGTCCTCACCGCTGAACAGATCGTCATCATCCCCAGAGAAGTCATCGTCATCACCTGCTCCAGGGTTGCAGACGGGATGCCCCAGACAGTCGGGATCGACACAGTCGATGCGACCATCACTGTCGTTATCAACACCGTCGACACAGTTCTCGGAGCCACAGCCTGGAAGGAAGGAGCACTCGGTGTCATCACAGTCAGTGAAGCCGTCACCATCGTTGTCGGTGCCGTCATCACACACTTCAGGGGTGCAATCAGGACTCGGCGCCGGGGGCCCGGTACAGTCGGCATCGGCGCAGTCGACTCTTCCGTCGCCGTCATTGTCCAGACCATCAGCGCAGTTCTCTAGCTGACAGCCCACCGTTCCAGCGCAGTCAAAATCGGCGCAATCAACGAGGCTATCTCCATCATCATCCACTCCGTTGGCGCAGTCCTCGGGCGTCCCAGACACCTGACACGTGGAGTTGAGTGTGTAGGGGCCCACATTGTCGTTCCAGCCCTCGACGATGATGTAGTAGGTCTGTCCCGAGTTGATCGTGAGCGTGACCGACTCCGAATTCGTTCCGCCCGAGGTGGAGAAATCGAGGCAACCCGCAGGGTCGCAACCAGCACCCACATCCTGCAGACCAAAGAGATCGAGGTCGGTAGTCAGTCCATCCAGCACGAAGGTCGCCTCACCACTCATGGTGGCGGTGAACGCGTAGGCGACCTCATTACCGCTCTCGTTCGCGGCGGTGCAGGCGTAGGTACCGAGCACATCCGCAGCACCCGGATGGGTAGCCGTATCTCCAGCGACGCTGCCGCCACAGGTCAACACGTCGACGGCCGCGCAGAGAGGCTCACACGTGCCGACACCGGCACACTCTACGTCGTCACAGTCGATGTCCCCGTCGCCGTCATCATCAATTCCGTTGGAGCAATCCTCGGGGATACAGTTCTGGTTACCGAAGCAGTCCGGATCATCGCAGTCGACCAGACCGTCCCAGTCGTCGTCCTGGTTGTTCAGGCACTGCTCGCCCATACAGTTGGAGTCGCCGAAACACTCGTCGTCATCGCAATCGGTCAGGCCGTCGCCGTCATCATCGAAGCCGTTGCTGCACGACCACTCCGGCGTGCAGTCCGAAGAAGACCCACAGTCCGCGGTGTCATCGCAGTCCACCAGGCCATCACCGTCGTTGTCGATGCCGTCGTAACACTGCTCGGTCGAGCAAGCCGGAAAGATGAAGCAATCGGGGTCGGCGCAGTCCACCAGCCCGTTGGAATTGTCATCGACTCCGTTTGCACAGTTCTCACCGTCGCAAGAGCTCTCGTTCCAACACTCGGTGTCGTCGCAGTCGACGTATCCATCGCCATCGTCATCGATGTTGTTCGTACAGTTCTCATCGACACAGTTGGGATCACTCGAGCAATCCGGATCATTACAATCGCTCAGCCCATCGCCGTCGTCATCGATGCCGTTGAAGCAGTTCTCACCGCTACCGCCACTGGGACAGAGCAGCTCGAGAGAAAAGTTGTCCTGTGCTCCCGCATAACCATCGACAACGATCAGATAGTCTTGGCCCTCATTGGCTGTCCAGTGCACTGTAGAGGCACCGTAGGCCAGACAAGCCGAACCATCACATTCCTCGTCACCATCGAGCACAAAGACGTCCAGGTTTCCGTGACCGGCCACGGTGAGCACCGCTGTGACCTCTTCTGTGGTGCTCGCCGTGAACTCGAATGTGTACTCAGGTCCACTCTCGTCCCAGGTAGTGCAGCCGTAGCTATCGACAGCATCGCTGTGGCCAGTGGAGCCGTTATTCGCGGAGAGGATCTCGCCACAGGAGATGGTCGCTGCAGGGCTGCATTCGTGCATGCAAGCTGAATCTGTTGCGCAGTCGCTATCGAAACAATCCGCCAGGCCGTCGCCATCATCATCGAGACTGTTGCCGCAGTCCTCATCGCCCAGCACGGGAGGATTGCTGTCATCGTCGTCGATAATGTCGTCATCGTCAGGAAGCTGGTTCCCAGTGATGCCGCACTCGCAGCCGCCCAGAAAGGTGAGCATGAACGCGAGTCCCAGCAAGGACATCAGTCGAAGGGGGATGCCCACGCCGAAAAAACAGGAGGATTGCGACTCGTTCATTGCGGATTCCAACTCAAATGTACTGTCAATGAGTGCCCCAAGGCAGAGTGCGGGCACATGCGAACTATTGTCAAGAAAGTGTCAACGGTCAAGGGCGTCCATGAACCCGCCACCAACTCAGCAGGCCACGACGGCCTATTGTAAATCAAACCGAAGCGTTCACCCTGCTATAAACGGTAAGACTCTTGCGGCGCCCCAATGTTACCTCGTCTAGGGGAACAGCGAGGCCATCGAGGCCAGGGAGTTTGTGGGGGCGCCACGGCGGAACGACACGGATGATCAGATTTCAGAACGTCACGAAGCACTACGGCCGCACCGGAATGGCGCTGGAGAAGATCAGCCTCGCCTTCGAGCAGGGTGAGTTCGCGTTCATCACCGGTCGCTCTGGTGCTGGCAAGACCACACTACTGAAGCTCCTCTATGCAGCAGAGCACCCCACGCACGGCGACGTCGTCCTCGAAGGACGCTCCGTTGCCCGACTCCATCCCAGCTCAATACCCTGGCTCCGCCGAAACATGGGCATCGTTGTGCAGGATTTTCATCTCCTGCCCCGCCGCTCCATTTTCGAAAACGTCGCCCTCCCACTGGAGGTCTGTGGAGTGAATCGGGCGGAGATCGGCCCACGAGTCAACCTTGCGCTA
>CAZEIY010000498.1:0-3372 GCA_964512375.1 uncultured Rickettsiales bacterium
GCCGCACCTTGCCGCAAATTCTAGAGCTGCTCGACCGCGCCGAGATTCCCGGGACCGTGCGAACCAAGGCCAGGCAGGTTTTCGAGCAGCTGGCTCGGGCCGAGGCCGCAGTTCACGGAATGGCGCTGGAGGAGGTTCATTTTCACGAAGTCGGAGCTGACGATGCCCTGATTGACATCGTCGGGGTGGCCTTGGCGTTAGAGCATCTCGAGGTCACCGAGGTACACGTCGGGACCTTCAATGTCGGAACCGGTACGGTCGAGACAGAGCATGGGGTCTTGCCTCTGCCCTGCCCGGCTACGGCCAAGATGCTGGAAGGTCACTCGACGTGCCAGCTGCCGATAAGCGCCGAACTGCTGACCCCCACGGGTGCCGCAATTCTAACGACTCTAGGCACCACATTTGGGCCAATGGGAGAGATGACGCTGAGCGCCGTCGGGTACGGAGCGGGCAGTCGAGAATTGCCCGAGAGGGCAAACGTCGTTCGAGTAATGCTCGGCGTTCGGACACCACAAGGAGATGAGTCGAGCGGCTCAGATCAGGTGTGGGAGTTGACGACCCTGGTTGATGACTGCACCGCAGAGGAGGTGGGTTATCTGCAGGAGAAGCTGATGAATGCAGGGGCTCTCGATGTGGCGGTAGCCAGTGTCCTGATGAAGAAGGGGCGCCCAGGATTTGAGGTCCGGTTGCTTGCGCGTGAGAACGAGAGAGCGAAATTCGAGAAGCTGCTGTTTACCGAGTCCGGTACTCTCGGGATCCGACGTCAACTCGTCGAGAGGACCATCCTCGATCGTGAGCAGGTTTCGGTGATGACGGGCTTCGGTCCCGTTCGGGTGAAGGTCGGCAGGTTGGGGCAGGAGCAGGTGGTGCTCTCTCCGGAATACGAGGACTGCAGGCAACAGGCACTGGCGCACGGTGTGACCCTGCGGGAGGTGCGCCGTGCCGCAGTGGCCGCGTTTCGAGAGTCTCTCGAGTCAGATTGAACCAGCATCTGGCTCACGGATACGACATCATCGGTAGTGCTCCGGGAACTGGAACGACCGGTTCAGCGCAGTCGTTCAGCTAGAGGCTGGAGAGCACGCGTTCGGCAGCGGTGACCGTTTGATCAACGAGCTGCTCTGTGTGAGAGGTCGAGACGAACATCGCCTCAAAAGCGCTGCACGCGAGGTAAACGCCCTCTGTCAACATGCCATGGAAGTACTGTGCGAAGCGGTCGGTGTCTGATGCCCTGGCGGCCGAATAGTCGTAGACGGGGCCGTCGTGAAAGAAAAGGCCCTGCATGGACCCGACGCGAGTCTGATACGTCGTGATCCCGGCAGCTTTTGCGGCGTCGAACAGACCGGTCGCCAGCCGTCCCGAAAGGAACTCTAGCTGTTCGTATCGCTCTTCGGTCAACTCCTTCAGGGTGGCCAATCCAGCAGCCATCGCGAGGGGGTTCCCGGACAAGGTGCCTGCCTGATAAACCGGCCCCAGGGGGGCGATCTGATCCATGATCTGTGTGGGTCCGCCATACGCGCCGACAGGCATTCCGCCACCGATCACCTTTCCCAAGGTCGTCAGGTCAGGCAGCACATCATACAGGGATTGCGCTCCACCAGGCGCGACGCGGAATCCGGTCATCACCTCATCGAAGATGAGAAGTGCGCCAATTTCACTACACAGTTGGCGTAGTCCTTCGAGGAATCCTGGCTCTGGCGGAATGACTCCCATATTTCCCGCGATGGGCTCTAAGATGATCGCGGCGATCTGTGTGCGATGGTTTGCGACCAGCTGCTTGACGGCCGCGAGATCATTGAACGGAGCAGTCCATGTGGGGCCAGTGACGGATGCGGGGACGCCCGCACAGGAGGGGATTCCCAGGGTCGCTACGCCACTTCCCGCATCTGCCAGAAGGCAGTCGCCATGGCCGTGATAGCAGCCACTGAACTTGATGATCACATCCCGGTTGGTGACGCCTCGCGCGAGACGAATCGCGCTCATTGTCGCCTCGGTTCCGGAGTTGACGAAGCGGACCTTCTCGATCGAAGGAACCCTCTCGGCGATCAACTGGGCTAGCTGTGTCTCGAGCTCACAGGGTGCGCCAAAGCTGGTGCCTCTTTGAGCGGTTTGGGTGATGGCCTGAACTATGGCAGGGTGCGCATGCCCTAGTATCAGGGGCCCCCATGAGCCTACATAATCGATGTAACGTTGGCCATCCAAGTCGTACAGGAAAGGCCCTTCGCCCCGGTCGATCACCAGAGGCTGGCCACCGACTGCCGTAAATGCCCGGACGGGGCTGTTGACACCTCCGGGAATGACTTGGCACGCGGTCTCAAACGCCGCGCTGGACCGCGGGCGATGGCTCAAGAGCGGTTGTTCTCTATGGCTTCTTCTTCTTCAGAAATCAGCTGGTTCAGGCGCTCTATTTCGCGAGTCAGCTGGAACTTCTCTTCGTTGAGCTTGTCGGAGAGATCCTGGACCTCCATGAACTTCCGGAGCAGGAGAAGTTTCGTTTTCTGGTAGTCCTGAAGTTGCTTGCTCATCGTTTTATTTGCCCATTATGGCTTTGATCGGCAATGAAAGTAAACCAATACTCCGAGGCAGCAAGCAAAAAGCAAAGCGCTGAAAGTCTGGCCCATGGATAGCCCTGTTTGCAGTGCGGGTGTGTCGTTGCGCCACAACTCGATGATGAACCGCGAAGCGGAGTAGAGCAGGCCAAAGGCGAGCGCAACTTCGCCATCAAAACGCTTTCTTTTGGACCACCAGAGCAGGGCGAGGAAGACGATTGCCGCAGCGAGAGTGCTGTACAGTTGTGTTGGGTGAAGTGCGGGGTAGGGGTAGGTCGCAATGATCTGGTGGCCTGTCTGCGAGGCGAGGTCCAGTCCATCGAAGAACTGGTTGAATGGAACTGCGACGCTTCCGGTTTCTTGTGGGAAACTCGCTCCCCAAGGCATGGTACAGATGTCGCCGTAACAGCAACCGTTCAGGAAGCAGCCGATGCGCCCGACAGCCTCACCCACGGCGAGGCTCGGCGCCAGCATGTCCGACACCCGCAGGACGGGCAGGCCTCGCAGCTTCAGGTAGAGCAGCACTCCTCCGATACCCAGGGCCCACCCGCCGAAGGAGACCATGCCTTGCCCCGCGAATCCTCCCGGACCAGCCGAGCGATATTGCACGGCATAGAGAATCTTTCCGCCGAGAATCCCTCCGACGAGCGCAATCGTCCCGATGTACAGCATGTGGCGCCCGGTGATCCCACCCTGCTTCATCCGACGGGCACCGACCCACATCGAGAGGCAGAATCCCAGATACAAGAAGGTGCCCCAGGCCTTGACCGGGCCGAACCCCGGCAGTGTGAACAGTATATCTTTCATGGTTGCGTGATCAGCTGAC
>CAZEIY010000499.1:0-3372 GCA_964512375.1 uncultured Rickettsiales bacterium
CTACGTCGGTGACTTGACCCTCGCTACCGGTGCTGCGATCGAGTGGTTCTGCGCGTCTTGGGATCGTATCGATGGAAACCTCGCGGTCACTGTTCAGCAAGAGTCGAACCTCAATGCTCTTGCCTGTTTGCGGCATGTCACTGGAGACCTGAGGATTTCGTCACCATCGCTCGTGACGGTGGATCTGCCGGCCCTGGATGTGCTCCTCGGAACCCTCGTGGTCCGCCAGAATGACCAATTGACCTCGCTGTCCCTTCCGGCTTTGACCAGTGTAGGCGCCCTCGAGTTGTCCTCGAACGCCCTACTTGTTGATCTTAGTGGGCTGGCGGGCCTGCAGCACGTCGCTGGTTCGGTGGATGTGTTCTCGAACCAGCTGCTCCAGGAGCTGGACTGGGGGGCGCTTGTCGAGGTGCTGGGTGCTGTGGAAATCCGCAGCAATCCTTCTCTGCAGCGGGTGTATCTGGATGTGCTGGAGAGCGTGGGTGCGAGCCTGTCGGTACTCTTTCACGACGCTCTCCTCGTGTTGCGCCTTCCCTCGGTCGATGTGGTGGCAGGAGATCTTCGAGTCAGCTCTAACGGACTGCTTGACCAACTGAGCCTCTCGGTACTCAGTGACGTCGGGGGGAATGTCTACGTTGGGAACAACATGACTCTGGCCAGCCTGCAGTTTCCGCAGTTGAGCTCAGCAGGGTCACTGCGGATCTCGAGCAATCCGTCTCTGCCTGTCGTAGTGCTCGGCGCTCTCACCTTGATCACCGGTGACCTGCATATTGCAGTCAACAACAGCCTCCCACAGTTGAGCATGCCCTTCCTGATGACGGTTCAGGGCGACTTCTACGTCGGCTCGAACGCGTCGCTCGCCAGCTTTGGCTTCTCTGCACTTCAGTCTGTGTCAGGAGAGTTTCGGGTGACCCACAATCAGAGCCTGCCGACCTCGTTCATTCAGGGTGTGATCGATGCGCTCGGTAGTGGTCTGGGCGGGCCCGTCGTCTTGGATGGGAACGCGCCAGGCTGACAGATAAGGCGCTCAGGTGGGCTCAGGGGCTCGCGCAGGCTTTCGCCCCGAGGGGACGCCAGATGTTGACCGCCGGACTGTGCGTACCTCCATCGAGGACCTCTACGATCTCCATTGTTCCTATGCGAATGCCCGTGGGGGGCTGTCCGGCGATTGCTTCTGCGGGTAGGGATAGGGCCAGGTCTGCTATGCCAGTGGGCTGGAGCACCGCGGCGAGGTAGTTGTTCTTCTCGGCATCGCCGCCCCGAACCACCGCTACGGCTGGTCGCGCCCCTTTCCCCAGACCATTGGTGACTCCCGCCAGGGCAACTCGGTACTTCCACCAATCGCTGTCATCGATTGGCCCCTCTGTCGACGCGATCAGAACAGTGGACGCTTCACAGCGCTCTATGGTGTCCCATATGCCCTCGTAGAAGGCTCGAGACTCTCGCCACGAGAAGATGCGACCCGCCTGGATCAGCGCACGCTCGTCTTGCCCCCGCTTCCAGCCCCCATCTGCGTAGCTGGCCGAGTGCAGTCTGATTTGACCCCTGGTCAGGCGCTGAGGATCATGATTCTCGGGGAGCTCAGGGATGTCAAAGTAGTGAAAGTCCAGAGCAGTGACGAGCGCGATGGCGAGCACTGCTATGCCAACCGGTGACTGAGTGCGGCTCGGTAGTCTACTCCAGCCAATGCTCGCTGCGATGATCAGTACCGGGCTCAAGCTGATGACGAAGCGCTCGTCCAGCGGCGGGACGGTTGTGAGGAGGAAGAGCCACTGCCCGAGCACCGTACACAGGAGGAGGGCCATGCCAGTGCGTCCTCGGACGGCCCAGACCAGGGCGAGCAGTGATAGCACCAGGGCGAGGGGGGGGGAGAAGATCGATCGGACCAGCCAGTGCGGGTAGAACCGAAGGCGTGTAGCTGCTTCCATCCCGGTGTCTTCGATCGTTTCTTTGTGCTCACCTGGAGAAGTCGCAGCCTCAGCGCTGCCGGCCGCGGTCGGACTCTCGTCGGGTTCAGGGCCGAGATTCCGATATACCCGCTCTGGATTGCGTCCCTCGTTGCCAACGACGAGGTCGATGAGGCCATCGCCATCCCAGTCGTGCCAGGAGATGCTTCTGGTGGGGTCTGCGACGGGAGAGGTCCAGAGAAGATCGGGACCTCCGCCTATGGACGAGTAGATACGATTCGGTCCATCGAGGTTGGCGACCGCCAGGTCTTCATCGCCATCGCCGTCCCAGTCGGCCCAGGCAAGGTCAACCGTGGAGTCGGCTGATGGGGAGGTCCAGCCAAGCTGCAGGTCGCCAGCGCTATTCTCATAGAGTCGGTTGGGCTCATTGTGGCCGTTACCCACGGCCAGATCGAGATCTCCGTCGCCATCCCAGTCGCCCCATGCCAAGCTCCTGCTCTGGTCGCTCTCGTTCGACTTCCAGGCGAGCTCGAAGCTGCCCCCACGGTTGTCGTAGAGGCGGTTGGGAGCGTCATCCAGAGCCACCGCGAGGTCAAGATCGCCGTCGCTGTTCCAGTCGCCAAAGGCGAGGGCTCCAAAGCTCATTGGCTCATCGATGCGCCAACTGGCCTCTTCGCTGAGACGGCCTCCCTCGTTGAGCAGAACAGCCAGAGAGTCTCCGTGCAGGCCGACCGCGAGGTCGAGATCACCGTCGCCATCGACGTCGCCAGCCGCATAGATTGGTGGCGGGTGCGAGTAGCCCGCGACTACCTCGTCGCTGGGGTCGGGTGGTGGCTCGTCGCTGGGGTCGGGTGGTGGCTCGTCGCTGGGGTCGGGTGGTGGCTGGCTTTTTCGCAGATAGCTGGCGAGCGCCGAGTTGTTCGACGTCGTCGGTTGCAGCGTACCGTCTCCTTCCCAGTCGAAAAATGCTGGGCCTACCGGTTTCAGGGCCGGTGCCCGCCAGGCTTCGGCGAGTTGGAGTTGGTTTCTTTCTAGGGCCCAGTTTCTCTCGTTGCGATATAGCCGCACCCTTCCATTGTGGTCGTAGACCACCAGTTCCTCGATACCGTCCCCGTCGATGTCCCCGCTGTGGAGATCTGCGGTGTTTCCCATCTGCGGTGAGGTCCAAAGCAATTCGAACGTTGCCGGCACCTTCTCATGTAGCGCGGACAGACCTGCCTTGATGCTGCTCGCCTTGATGACGGTGCCGCTGCGTGACTGGAAAGTGCCTCCCATTACCGACAGTGAGCTCTGATTCTCACCCTCGTCGACGAGCTGAAGCCAGGTGCCACAGAGGAGTGCAGTGACAGCCGATGCGACAGCCAGACTGGCCAGGCGGTTCCAGCGTATTCGGGGTGTGCAGGGCAGACTCGCTGTTGTGGCAACGAGCCCGACCGCCATGGCAGCGGCGAAGGGCAGGGCGGTC
>CAZEIY010000500.1:0-3357 GCA_964512375.1 uncultured Rickettsiales bacterium
CTATCCAGCTCGCCAATCACGTGGCGCAACTTGAGCTCATCAATCTGAGACTCGATCGAAGCCGCACTCGCCTCCATGGCGCTGGCCTCAGCGGAGAGGCTCTCGGCCGCCTCTCTTGCCTGCTCTGCCGCCTCGATGAGATCGGGCAGCACCGCATCGAACTTCTCTAGGTAGCCAGCGATGACAGCGATCACCACCTCGGGCTGAAATTCAGATCGGTGGGCATTTGCAGCTGCGGCCCACTCGGCAAACCGGGCTGCCGTCTCAAGCTTATTGCTCAAGGTCTTCGTGGAAAAGCCATCTTCATTCGCACTCTTCTTGGCCATTAGGCTCTCCGCGGATCAGTAAGCAAGAACCGATCCCTGTCAGCATGTACACCCACGTCAACACACCATAGGCCGCGCAGTGCCCACGGATCTTCTCTAATCGCCCCCCCAAGTGTCAACCGATCGTCAGTTGAGGACTTGCTGAAGACATCAATCCCTAGGCATCGCCCCTGGCTCTCTACCCGCCCGAAATGCATGTACAGAAGAGATGATCGACGTTGTAAGGGCGAGGCCCGCGAACGTTCCACCAACCAACCGGCGGTGCGCAGGCTGAAGCTGACTCGGACCAACGAATGCCAGAACACTCGCGGTCAAGAAGAACAGGTCGCTCACGAGAAACAGCACTCCGATAGCGCGCTCATCTCTCTGGATAAACTGACCGGTACCCGGCACCACGAAGGACATGACCGCTCCCAGGTGGGACCGCCACGTTGGTTTCCATTTCAACGTAAGCACCTGCATCTCAATCGGAGGGGCGGGTGGGCGCAGCCCTTTTGCATCTGCAGCCAGTAGCTGTGCGAGCGGCTCGACACCTTCGATGAGACTGAAACGAACACGAACCGAGCGCTGTGGCCTCAACACCAACACCTCTTGTCCCCCGCTGTCCACGCCACCAAGGGAACCCTCGAGCCCCCCCCCGTACACCAGCGTTAATCGCAGGGGAAACAGGTAGCCCATTCCACTAAAACTACTCGCTGTGATCGGCGTCTGGACCGCTGGCAGTGGCCCCGAGTCAGCCTCTTGGTCTGATTCCGCTGAGAATGCTTCCGAGCCGCCAGCGAGAACCAGCAAGACAGCCGCAACCAGAGCACTGAGCCGACGACTCAAGCAGAGTGCCAAGTGTCTCGCGCCAGATTCTCAAAGCGCGTGATCTCAGCGCGCCAGGCTAGATTGATGTCACCAATCGGACCGCTGCGCTGTTTTCGAACCAGCACTTCAGCGATACCCTTCTTCTCGGAGGCCTCGTTGTAGAACTCATCTCGATACAAAAACATGATGACGTCCGCATCCTGTTCGATGGCACCTGATTCGCGGAGATCACTCAACATGGGCCGCTTGTCAGCTCGTGACTCCACTCCTCGATTGAGCTGAGAGAGTGCAACTACTGGCACCTGAAGTTCCTTGGCCAGGCCCTTGAGGCCCGCGCTGATAGAGGAGATCTCACGCTCTCGAGAGGAGTTTCTCGTCAGAAGATCACGGTCAGGACGCATCAACTGGAGATAGTCGATGACAATAAGATCCAGCTTGTTGTTTGCCTTGAGGCGTCGACACTTGCCGCGCAGCTCAGAGACGGGAATGTTGGGCATATCATCGATATATATGTCGGTCTTCGACAGGCGCTTAAGCGCCTCTGCCAGGGGCGGCCAATCCTCCTGGAGGAGCTTGCCGGTCCTCATGCGCTGACCCGAGACCCGAGCATCGGCGCAGAGGAGCCGTGTGGCCAACTGCTCCTTACTCATCTCAAGAGAAAAGAACGCCACAGATGCGTCCGCCATCAGCGCCGCATTGGCGACGAGGTTCAGGGAGAACGCCGTCTTACCCATGGAGGGCCGAGCAGCGACGATGACAAGATCCGAGGGCTGCAAGCCCGTGAGCAGGGCGTCGAGATCGCGAAAGCCCGTCGGAACGCCGGTAATATCCTCAGGGCACTTGAAGCGACGCTCAAGAGTCTCATAGACATCGTTGACCACACCATCGAGGCGATGCATCCGAGATGTCTGATGGTCCTGGCCCAGATCATAGATCTGCTTCTCGGCAATCTCGAGGCTCTCCGCCGCCGAGTGTTCGCCTGCATAGACACCTTCCTGAATGCTTCGTGCGGTCTCGAGGAGGCGGCGTTGGACGGCCTTATCCAGGACGGTACGCACATACGTACCGAAGTTCGTAACCGACGGCACCTCGCCCGAGAGACCTGCGAGGTAGCTGAGCCCCCCCACCGTCTGCATCTTAGAGCGCTCTTCGAGGTAGCCCGAGACCGTGACCAGATCAACGGGCATTCCCTTGTGGGACAGGTCAAGGAAGCAGCTGTACAGGAGACGATGAGGCTCCTGGCTGAAATGCTCCGGATTCAGACTGTGCTCGCGCGCCTCATGGATGCTCTCGGGATGAAGAAGGATCGAGCCCAGCAGTGCGCGCTCGGCGACCGGATCCTGTGGTTCTCTCCTCAGTCCTGCGGAACTCGCCTCAGCCACCGAACGGCCTCCCTGCTCAGAGCAATCCTCACCACGCAAGACACGATCTTGCACGTCCGCGCAGGACCAGAAAAGTCAAAGTTTTCACCTACTGCTGGAGGCCCCGGGACTACTGATTCGACGTCGAAAAATACTCTCCGCCAAACGTCCTGAGGCCTCCGAACAAGAGGTGAACTACTACTCGGCAGCCTCGTCGGCGGCCTCGTCGGCAGCCTCATCGGCAGCCTCGTCGGCAGCCTCGTCGGCGACCTCATCCGCACCGTCGGACGCAACCTCGGCATTGGCGGCCTCTACGGCAGCCTTCTCCGCGGCCTCGGCGGCAGCATGACGCTCGGCAGCGGCAGCAGCCTTATCCGCAGCAACCTTCGCGGCAGCAGCCTCCTGTGCGGCAACTGCGATGCCCTTGGCGCTCGCCTCATCGGGTTCGACAGTCACCTTCAATATGGAGGAGTGACCTTGACCCAACTTAACGACCACGTCGTGATCACCGAGCGTCTTGATCGGATCGTTCAACACGATCTGACGCTTGTCGATGACCACGCCGAGTTCCGCAATGGTCTCGGCGAGTTCCTTGCTCGTCACGGAACCAAAGAGCTTGCCATCAGGTCCGCAGGCACGAATCTTGACGATCTGTCCTACTCCAGAGACTTGCCGCTCAAGCTCGATAGCGTCCGCCTTCAGCTTCACGCGTTTTCGCTCGAGGGCACGCTGATGGTGCTCGAGTTCCTTCACGTTGCGCTGGTCAGCACGAATCGCAAGTTGCCTGGGAATCAGGTAATTACGGGCGTAGCCATCCTTGACCATTACGAGGTCGCCGGCGTTGCCCAGGTTATCGATTT
>CAZEIY010000501.1:0-3354 GCA_964512375.1 uncultured Rickettsiales bacterium
CGTGCTCGCCAGCCAGATGGCAAGAACCCATCCCAGCTACGCCCACGGCTTGAACACGTTGGGCACAATCCTCTTCGATTTGGGCGAACTGGATGGGGCCGAGCGCGCGCTCCTCGCCAGTCTCGAGGTGGCCCCACGTGGTACGAACGCTGTGTGTAACCTGGGTAGTGTCGCGTACCGTAAGGAACGGAATGATGAGGCTGAGGTCTGGTGGCGCCGCTGTCTGCTTCTCGATCCAGATCATCGCACTGCCCGCGAGGGCCTGGCACATATCCAGGCTAGATAGGCTGGACATTTGTAGCCGAAGGCATAGATTGTGCGCCGTCTTATGATTCGATCCTTCGCCAGTACCGCACTGCTAATGGCTTCGCTGCTGCTCGTGGCCTGTGCCAGCACTCAGGCCGTTGGCCCCGCGCCAGCAGCCATCCCCGCACCGACGGTCCTCGGGCCCGAGGATGTCTTCATCGTGCAGGTGTATCAACAGGACTCTCTGTCCGGCGAATATCGTCTCGACTCCAATGGCGACTTCACCTATCCGTTGGTAGGTGCTGTCCACCTGGCTGGCGCGACCCCGACCGAAGCTGCCTACCTGTTGAGCGAGCGGCTATCGGACGGTTTCCTGCTCGATCCGCAGGTGAGTGTCACGGTCGAGGAGTTCAATTCCCGGAAGGTCTCAGTTATCGGCCAGGTGCGTAAGCCCGGACGGTACGGCTATCACGAGGGAATGACGCTGGTGGAGGCGGTCGCAATGGCTGGCGGTACGACGGACTCTGCGGTGTTACGCACGATACAGGTAACCCGAAACCGGGAAGTGGCAGCGCGCTACGAGGTGCCGTTCAAGGACATCACACAGGGCAAGGCTCCTGCCTTCATGCTGGCGCCTGGAGACATCGTCTTTGTCGATGAGTCTCCGGTGAAGTAGCGAATCCTCTTCGCTCTAATCAGTTCCGCTTTCTGCCGTAGTGTCTCTCAATTTCAGCGTCCCGCTGTTCCTGCCAGGCGGTGTAGGCATCTTCCCTGAGTAGCTCAGAGGCTTCGGCATCATTCTCTTCACGTAGGTCTTGCGCCTTGTCACGCGCCTCGCCCCAGCTGTGGTCCTGTCGAGCAGCCTCGAAGAATCCACGGATCTGATCGTGTTCGTCGTTGAGCAGACCACGCAGGCTCTCGGCCTGGCTGCTCGAGATCCCATGGCTGGTCACGAGGTCTTGTACCATCTTCTCGGCGTGCGCCTTCTTCTGTTCGCGCCGTTCTTCTCGGCGCAGTTCTCTGCGGGCGTGTAGTTCATCGTCGATGACATCGCGGAGTCTCTCTCGCACTTCGGGATCTTCTGATTCCAGTACTTCGAGCACCTGTTCGCCTCCGGCACTCTGTACGTTCTGGGCCATGGCGGCTTCCATTCGCATGGTCGCAGCCTCTGCTCCATTGGTTACGGCTTGTTGTCCGCGATGTGCGCGGCGCTTACGCTTCATGGCCGAGACCTGCTCTTCGAGTACCCCAACCCGTGCGCTCAGCGCCGGGGTGGGCTGCTTCGCTCCTTTGCTCAAAAGAGCGGGGACTTCGGTCTCACCAAGGGCTACCCCCAGTTGGTCAAGGCGTCGCTCGTGGCTGATGTGACTGGCGAGCAGGGCCGCCCCAAGCAGGGCTGAGAGAATCCAGGGGAGTCGATCTTGCATGGTCAACCTCATAGTTCAGACAGCAGACAGGGGCCGTCGCAGGGATGAATGATGGTGCCCTCGATCCCCTGATGCAAGAACACGAGGGTCTGTTCGCGGGGTTCATCGTACTGGCGCACCGCCGCGTGCGCCCCTGTTACCGGTGCGGGGCGGTTCGTCTCCGGTGGGAGCGGCATCCCGGGATGGAACTGGAAGAGGCCCGAGGCGCCAGGCCCGAGCGGTGTTTCTTCACTCTGTAGCCCGAAGACTTCGCTCACGGCGGGGGCGATCAGCGGCACCTGCATGCTGCGAGCGAGCGACTCAGCACAGAGATTTCGGACCTGTTCGTCACCGACGGCGATCTGCAAGAGGACGTTCTTCTGGGCGAGGCCCGAGACGTGGTTGATCGGATCGACAGGGTCCCAGAGGAACTGGGTGGCGATGTAGAGAAGTTGTCTGTCCGCTGCGCTGGGGACGGTAGCGGTGAGGAAGCCTTCGAGCGGTGTCCAGTTGGATGAACGTTCCAGCATCACTGACCACTGTGCGCCCGGTACATGAAGGACTCCGCTGCGTACAATCTCGGAGTTGGCGAGGAAGACCCCGCCAGCGATGCCACCGAGTGAGATCCCGTAGTAGTAGCTTCGCTCCGGGTCTACCAGGGAGCCACCGTCAGCGGCCTGCAGGAAGGGTTGCTGGGCGAAGTCGGTGCGCATCAACCGGGCTAGAGCGAGCTGGTTGGAGACACCTTGAATCAGCTTGTCTGTGAGCAGAGGGAAGCGGCTCAGATCCGTGGTCGCCCGTACCGCATCGGCGCGATCGCGCTCTGTTAGTCCGCGCCACTCTCCACCGATGCAGATAGCCTGCATCGAATTGCACAGGGCGATGACTGAGCTGGGATCGCCACCAGCGCTGAGATAGTCCTGTGGCGCTCCAAAGAGCCCGTGCCCGAACACGATCACCGGAGCGCTCCCCGCCTCGGCCTCGCGTAGGGATTCGGGGACCATGACGACGAAGTAAGCGGAGTCGGTCGCCCGTGGCTGTGGCAGGCCCTGCTCGTCGAGCAGGAACATTCCCTGGTCGTGTTCGTCCGGGTCGGGATCTTCCGGGTCGTCGGCCCAGAGGAAGTGGGTGAGCTCTACGGAGGCGCGAACCTCGCGCCACAGGCCACTAGCGAGGACGTCGCCGCTATCGACGTCCGAGATCAGGGAAGTGCTGGTCTGAGGTGTGTGGGTGGGATCGGCGGGCAATTCGGCGCGCATCGTCTCAAGTACGCGGTCCAGTGGGGCACGGAGGTTCGCTTCAGACGCCGTCGTGAAGTCCCAGGCGAGCTGAATCCGGTCCGGGTCGAGTCCGTGCTCTCCGAGTCTTCGAACCAGGTCGGAGTAGTGGGCGAAGACCGCCTCCGAGAGTCCCTCGGGCTGCTTGCCATCGCGTATGGTCAGAAAGTCGGCTGGCCCCCGCCAACTGCTGCCGTCACTGCGGAGCAGGCTGTCGGTGAGCACGGCGGCGACATGAACATCGAAGCCCATAGCTTCGAGCGGACGGATGAGTAGGGAGCGCTCGGAGTCATTCTGTGGCTCCCAGGCATCCAGCTCAGCGAAACAGGGTATGCGCTGTCCGGTCTCGAGGTTCCAGAGCTGCACCGACGCGTCGAGCGAGAGGGACTGCTCCGGGTCGGCCAGGGGCGGCAGTGACGAGCTGT
>CAZEIY010000502.1:0-3348 GCA_964512375.1 uncultured Rickettsiales bacterium
AGCGCCGCCTCGATATCACGCATGGTCTCAGTGGCAGCAGTGACCAACGCGTCCAGAAGACGATCCGACTCGACCGTCTGTTTCAGCCTCAACTCATTGGGGTCAGTGACCTCAATTATCTCATCGTCGTTCTTCTCCGCGAGCCAGTCTCTCAACGTTTGCCATTGATGAATTAGCGCTTCGTGAACAATCTCGACGGTCACCTGGTGGGTGTCGTCTTCAGACTCTCGAACGGTCAAGAGTCGGGCTTCAATGATCCTGTCGAGAATCTGATTGGCCAAATCGGCGTTTTCAGAACCAGAAATCAAGGATTCACGTGTTCTTATGCTGCGGGTGCCTTCACTGGTCACGAGCTTCAAGAACAGATCATGGGCCGCGATGCGTTGGGCCGGAGTCAAATCGTTCAAGACGTCGTCTGCGTGAGCAGCCAGCGCTCCTTCTATACCCCCAAGCGACTCATAGGAATCCCGAGTGAGGCGTTTCCACTGACGATCTCGGCGTTCCCACATCTGGTCAGCAACGAATTGGAGCAAGACCAGCGCAGCCGGTTCTGTAGCCACGGCATCGACCATCGATTCGACCAGCTCCACATCCTCGAATGAATACCCAAACAAGTAGGCGGGACTCGTCAGGGTGCGAGCAAGAGCATCCCTGTCGGGCGTGGTCACAACCTCTACCGTTCGTGAGTAAAGACCTGCGAGAGGCCGCAGCGTGGCGAGCCTGCCAAAGAAGTCCTCTCGAATCGAAACCACCACCCTCAGCGGGTAATCAGGGTTGGACCCCACCGAACTCAAGGCGGAGGCGACCTGGAGTTGCTGTTCACTGTCGGTGGATAGTGTGAGCAACTCTTCTGCCTGATCCATGACCAGAACCAGCTGTTTCGATTTCGTTCTGCACCACGCTGCGAGGCGTGGGCCGAGTTCTTCTGGGCGTTCGTCCAACTCAGGTCTGAAATCATCGCCACAGGCAGTATGCAAGGCGTGTTTGAGGGCCGCCACCGGGTAGGGTCCAGGACGAAAGGAAATCACCTTGTACGTCGTCAACTGCGGCAGAACCCCGGCCATCAAGAGGGAACTCTTGCCGCTACCACTCGCCCCGGTCACGGTCACGAAAGCGTGTGCTCGAATCCGGTTTGCGAGCTGGACGGACAGCTTTTCTCGCCCGAAAAAGAAGGCCGCATGCTCGGGGCCAAAGCTCGACAGCCCGCGATAGGGAGTGGATTGCGAGAGGTCGACTTCCTCTTCACTGACGCTCTCACCAACCAAGGCGGCTTCAAGCTCGGTCCAGACTTCGGCCTCGACGTGTTCAGCCATGGATGGAATGGCCATGTATTTTGCGCCCTTTTTCGTACCACTCTCCAAGAAGAAAACCTCTTCAATGGCTTCGGGAGTTGGACGTCTGATCAGGACGATGGGGTGGAGGGCGACCGTTGGTCTCCCAGAGGTTTCGATAAGTGCCGCTTCACCTGGTGGAAGCCTGACCCCCACCTTCAGCTCTGTTCGACGCCATCGCCCACGCGCGGCAGTAATTCCCGTCATGGTCCACGCGCGTTGTCGTTCGTCTACAGCCATTGGTTGCTCCAACGGCACGACCAATCGCACGGCTTCCCACACGGGTTCGAGTTCCTCGAGAAGGCGCTGCAGTTGCGGGACTCTGGCAGAGAGAATCTCTCGAAGTTCAGTCTTCTCGCCTGAGGCACCGTGTGCCACCGTTTCAGCCTTCCGCATCTTTAGAAGTCCATCGATCAACTTGGGAAGCAGTGCCTTCTTTCGATGAAATCCTGTCACTAGAATCGGAAGCGCATATGTGGCCGGTTCCTTGGCCCAGGGTCTCAAGATCTCGCGTATCAGTCCGAACCATTGACCGTCGGTCAGGCCTCGCTTTCGGAGAGAATTGAGCAAACTCTGAACCTCAGATGATTCATCGCCCGGTCCGGTTCCATACTGGAGGCGTATCGCCAACACCATTCCCGCAAGCGTCCTGATGCAGGCTCGAAAGACCTCGACGACCCGGTCTCGCCGTTCGTGAAGGCTATCTGCAGCTTCTAAGGCCGACAACGCGTCCGCGATCGGGACGGGATAGCGAGACCTTGCCCGATCGATCAAGTCCGTTGGTAGATAGAGGCTCACCCGTGATTCTCCAGTTGACGGTATGCAAGCGATCGTGGTGGCGGTGCCCTTGGACGTCAAGCTGATGCGTGGCAACTGTGCCCCAAACGTGTCCAACAACCCACCAACCGGCGTATAGAGATCCAACCGTTTGACTGCGCTGAGTGGAAGGAGAGTGGAAATTGGCTGCTGAGAATGGGCCTGACCCGGGCTCAGTTCTCTGCCCTCGCGGCGAGCACCTTTTCAATCTTCTCGCGCGACTTCGCCACGCGGTCGTGATCTTCACCGAGGAGCTTGATGAGGTCGTTGACGATGGCGTCGGCCACCTCGGAGGATGCGCCTTCGAGGACATCGCAGAGGGCGAGGCCCAAGCGTGCCCAGTGGTGTTTCCAGTCGGTGGGGTCGTGCCAAGAGGAAAGGCAGCGAGCGAAGTCTTCACGGGCGTTCGATTGGAGGCTATTGAACAGACGAGCCCAGCCCCGATTGCAGTAAGCGACGGCGACGGAGGGGTGCTCCTCGCCCAGGACCTTGAGCTGGATGGCCAGGCCCTTCTCGTAGGACTCAAGCGCCAGGGGGTAGTCGCCGAGGCTGTAGTGGACGATACCGATGTTGCCATAGCTACTGGCGACATCTGGGTGCTCCTCGCTCAGGACCTTGAGCCTGATTGCGAGGCTCTTCTCGTAGAACTGCAGCGCCAGGGGGTAGTCGCCGAGGCTGTCGTGGACAGAGGCGATGTTGCCATAGCTAGTGGCAACATCTGGGTGCTCCTCGCCCAGGATCCGCTCCAATACATGCATCGACCAGGTCGCCAGGTTTGATGCCTCTTGCAGGAGCCCAAAGCACTCCAGGGAGTTGGAGACCGACCCAGCCGCCTGCGCCAAAGGCTCATCGCCCTGCTGCGGCGGCCCCAGTTCTTGCCCAACACGCTCATACCCTGCTCTCGCCCGGTCCAACCCCACAACCCGCCAGGCACCGAGCGGCTCCACCAGGGTCTCCCACGCATCCGCAAACTCCGCCATGAAGTGCAGGTCGAGCATGTGCTCTTCGGCGTCGTCCTTGCGACCGGTCCACAGCAGATGGGCGACCCCGTGCTTGACGAGGTAGCGGCCCAGGGAGCTGTCCCCGTGCTCGGGCGTCCAGGCAAGGGTGGCCTCACCGTAAGCGTCATGGAAGCCATCGATTGTGTGACTACGAGCCCTGGGCATGCCCACTCCTCCCGAGTGGATCGTCCACCCACACA
>CAZEIY010000503.1:0-3344 GCA_964512375.1 uncultured Rickettsiales bacterium
CGATGGTGCCATTCTGGTGTTGTGTGGTGTGGCCGGTGTGCAGAGCCAGAGCCTCACGGTGGATCGTCAGATGCGCCGTTACAGCGTCCCTCGCATCGCCTTCGTCAACAAGTGCGACCGTTCCGGGGCGAATCCCTCCAAGGTGACAGAGCAGCTCCGTGAGAAGCTCGCGCTGAACGCCGTTATGCTGCAGTTGCCCATCGGACTTGAGGCCAACCACGTTGGTGTGGTGGACCTGGTCGAGATGCGGGCCATCTACTTCGATGGTGAGAATGGCGAGAATCTTCGCATTGAGGCGATCCCCGCTGACATGCAGGACGACGCCGATGCCGCCCGCGAAGAGATGATCGATGCGGTGTCGATGTTCAGCGAGGAACTCATGGAGGCTGCCCTCGAGGAGGACATCCCCACAGCCGTGCTCAAGACTGCGATTCGGGATGCAACGATTAGCTTGCAGTTGTGCCCGGTGATGTGCGGATCAGCCTATAAGAACAAGGGTGTTCAGGTCCTGCTCGACGCTGTGCTCGACTACCTTCCCAATCCCACAGACGTCGTCAACGAGATGCTGCCTCTTGAGAACGGTGAAGAGGGTGATCTGACGGTCCTTCCCTCCGATCCCGATGGTGCCCTGGTCATGCTTGCCTTCAAGCTCGAAGACGGTCGCTATGGTCAGTTGACCTATCTGCGTGTCTACCAGGGCACGCTCAGGCGAGACGCCTTCATCGTCAATGTCCGCACAGGTAAGCGCCTCAAGGTAGGCCGCGTAGTGCGCATGCACTCGGACGAGATGGCAGACATTCAGGTGGCTCCGGCAGGTGACATCGTGGCGATGTTCGGTGTGGATTGCCGCAGCGGTGACACGTTCACCGACGGCACCATTGACTGCGTGATGTCGTCGATGCACGTCCCTGACCCGGTCATCTCCGTCTCGGTGAATCCAGTGGACAGCAAGGCTCAGGTCAATATGTCTAAGGCCCTTGGTCGATTCACCAAGGAAGACCCCACGTTTCGCGTCAGCCTCGACCCAGAGAGCAACGAGACCATCGTCGCAGGAATGGGCGAATTGCACCTTGAGGTGTACATCGAGCGGATGCGTCGTGAGTACAGCGCCGAGGTGACGACCTCGCCTCCTCGAGTTGCGTACCGTGAGGCCATCACTGAGGAAGCTGATTTCAACTACACCCACAAGAAGCAGACCGGTGGCTCGGGTCAATACGGCAAGGTCGTTGGCCGCCTCATTCCGCTGGAGGGTGCCGACTATGAGTTCTACGAGAAGGTAAAGGGGGGCAACATCCCCAAGGAGTTCATCTCCGCCGTCGACAAGGGCTTCAAGTCCATGCTCGCAAAGGGGCCTCTGCTGGGCTTTCCGGTACGTGGAGTTCGGGTCGAGTTGCTCGATGGAGCCTCTCATGCCGTTGACTCAAGTGATGTGGCCTTCCAGGAGGCTGCCCGCGGAGCGTTCCGGGCTACCTATCCCAAGGCCGGGCCAGTCATTCTCGAGCCGATCATGAAGGTCGAGATTGAAGGTCCTGCTGAGTTCCTGGGCTCCATGGTGGCCACGATCACGCAGCGGCGCGGTCAGATCAGTGGCAGCGTTGAGGAAGAGGGCTTTGCTCGAGTGGAGGCCGACGTGCCTCTCGCCGAGATGTTCGGTTACGCGACGACCATTCGGTCGGCGACGCAGGGCAAGGCCAGCTTCACGATGGAGTTCGGCAGCTACCATCAGGTGCCCAAGCAGGTGTCTGAGACGATTATCGCCGAGCACCAGGAAGCCAAGGAAAAGGCTCGCAAGAGGTAGCCCTCGTGCTCGAAGGCAGCCCGATTCCGCTACTCGAGCGCTGCTGTGGTGCTGCGCTTGAACCTGGTGAGCTGGGCTTGATCCTTGCGCCACCAGGGCTGGGCAAGTCCACTCTCCTCGCTCAGTTCGGGCTTGCCGAGATGCTGGCTGGGCGCTCTGTCCTTCACGTCACGCAAGGTGAGTCGATCCGGAGTGTCCGTTCACGCTATGAGGAACTCCTCGGTGACTATTCCCGGCACGGACAGCTCGCTGATCCCGTGGCAGCTCGGGCCGCGGTGGAGCGCAACCACCTGGTTCAGAGCTACGCAGAGGGAAGCTGCAGTACGGCGCGCCTGACTACCGCCCTGGCGGTCCTCGCCGAACATGCGCAGTTCACACCGCAGGTCATTCTGGTCGACGGTGTCGATTGGCGCTCATCGGGTCGATCGGGGCTCGCCGGGTGGCGGGCGCTGGCCTGGGCGCATGGTGCCGTGATGTGGTTGACCGCGGTGACTCGGCGCGCTGTCACTCAACTGGGACCTGATCAGCTAGCAGGAGTGCTATCAGGGATGACCGATCTCGTTGATCGAACCGTGCAACTCAGGGCGGTAGGTGCGCAGGTCGGCGTCTGCGCGATCGGGGCGTCGGAGAGCACCAATGAAGAAGTCCTTCTCGATTCGACCTGGCTGCGGGCTTCCTTCATCGAAGAGGCAAGCGCCGCTCCTGATCACACACAGCCCGGTTGTTTCACTCTGTATTCGGGTGCAGCTGCTGGTAGTGAGTCCTGCTTCGGTGAGCAGGCTGAGCGCTTCGGGCTCGCCGAGGTGCACTTCAGCTACCCAGGTCACGAGCCGGTACGTGAGCGGGGCTTGTGTGTGCTGAGTGAGCGCGAGCTACGTAAGGGTGATGTCTCCCTCGCTTATGCCAATCGTCGAATGGCTCGTTCTTTCGAACTGAGTCATTCCTTCCGCCGCATTCTACAGACGCAGTGGCATCAGGTTCACAGCGCAGATCAGGTGCTCGTCATTGGAGAATTGTGCGACGACGGTACGTTGCGTGGTGGAACCGGCTGGGCTGGTGAACTGGCTCGTATCTGGGGCAAGCCATTGTGGGTCTTCGACCAACCTCGAGAGCAGTGGTTCCGTTGGAGTGTCGAGGATTCGCTCTGGCAGCAAAGCGCGACGCCACGTATTGAGCGAACTCGCTTCTGCGGAACCGGCACCAGAAAGATCACACCGGCAGGCCGCAGAGCCATCGAGGACGTCTTCGAGGCCAGCTTCGGGCCTTCAGCGCCGCCGTCTTCGTCTCTGTAGCGCGAGCATGGTCAGTAGCAGCCAGTTCCCGCCAGGTGAACCCACCGCCAGGGCACAGCTGGCGTAGCTGTCTCTTTCGCTCAGGTTCTCTCCCGGGCCGCCATCAGCGTCGGGGTCTGACTGGCATCCCTGGCCGCTGAAGCCTTCGTCTCTATCGCTGCTTCCACAGCCGGTAGTCCTCTGACCGTCGCTGTGGCTGCTCACCCAGGTTGTGCACTCCGATTCGCCTACCGGCACCTGCAAGGACCCCTCAC
>CAZEIY010000504.1:0-3342 GCA_964512375.1 uncultured Rickettsiales bacterium
CCACCTGCTCAAACCAACTGAGCTACGGACGACAACGACCCTAACGATGCTCTGGTCAGCTACCGCGCCACCTGGAGACCGTAGGGCAGTAGAACCCTCTACCCATCGACGAAGGGAGAGAACGGACCCTTCTTGCCGTTGCCCTCGGGTGCCTCGCGCGGCTCGATGAGGAGAATTGCCGTGGTCTGCCGCCCTGAGCTGCGCAGCTCAGGGCGGCTCTCCTCGGGTAGCTCAAGCAGAGTTCCTTCGGTGATCTCGCCGCTCCACGCCTCGACTCCTCCGAGATCGGTTACTCGGCCCGAGAGGCTCCCGCTGATCACGATCAGAGCGCTGCCTGGACACAGTCGGAGGTCTCCAGGTAGAGCCCTACGGAGAGGTAGAAGCGGGTGGAGAGCACGCAGGGAAACCGTGAGCTTCTGGTTGGCGAAGAGCTGGCGCTCTGGTCGCAAGCGCATGCGCCGGGCGAGCGAAGGAAGCGGGATTTGAGCCGACGGGGTGCGGGGAACTGAGGTGCTCACCATGAGGACGTGGGCCCCCTGTTCGGAGGTCAGGCACCAGTGTGCGTCGTTCGGAACCTGGATGAGTTCACCGGATCGAACCTGTTGGTCTCTGCCTGGGCTGAGGGCATCGGTGCCGGTCGGCGCGGTGCGTTGCTGTACGCGCAGAGCACCAGAGAGGCAGACGATCAGTTGTCCCTGGCCCGGGGGAAGCCAGCGCTCTTCGCCGGCAGGTCGGCAGACCTTCACGGCAAAACCCGCACGCTGCAGGATACGTTGCTGTTCGCCGGGAGCGCAGAGTCCTTCTCTCAGCAGGTCGACGGGAGCGATGCGCCGTTGCTCATCACGCACCGCGTTGCTCAGTTCGTGCCTCGGTTCGGTGCCGCGGTGGGGCCCTGGGTGATCCGAACATTGCCGCCGCGGTCCACCCATAGGCTGCGCTGCTCCAGAAATCCCTGGCTCTTGTTCCGCAGCGTCAGCTTGGCGTAGCGGCCTCCATTCACCAGAACAAAGTCATCGAGGGGGTTGTCGAGGAAACCCCGGTTGTTGAACAGCAGCCCGTCGCAGCCGTTGGTGGTGGCGAAGCTGGAGGTACTGCTGCTGTCCTCTAGCGAGATACCCTTGTAGAGCATCGAGTTGGAGTCGTTGCTCCACCCAGCGAGCTCCACGGGTGCGGTGATAGTTGTCCAGATCGCGCTCAGGGGAGCGGTCTCCTTGCGAACCAGGAGCGTAATGAGGAAGACGCTGTCTGAGTCTCCCGAATAGTTGGCGTCGCCCGTGAAGGACATGCAGTGGCGGTTCGCCGTGGTCACCGCCATCTTGCGTGTGTTGACGATCGAGGATCTGATGTGGGTTGTGGCCGCAGACAAGCGCATGCGAGAGGTCCAGACCCGTAGGTTGGGCACGGTCAGCGTGGCGACGATGCCCATGATGACCAGGACGATGATCAACTCGATGATAGTCATGCCTCGTCGCCCCTCGTGCGCCTGGCATCTGAAGTGAGGAACCATGATCTTTGCGGAGCGAGAGAACATTGTGGGTACTCTAGCGCAGGATCTCGGGGTTCACTGCTTCCTATTGGCCCTCTTCCTGCCGCAAATGCCACCTGAGAAGGGTAGTACATGATAGATTCTCGCCCCTTCGCGACAGGCCGCAATACGGGCTGTCTAACCTGTCTGAGCCTCCTGTTGGCGGTCTCCCGGAGTTCCCCTGCTCATGTCTGAAACGCCTCATGTGCGAGTCCTGATAATCGGCGCTGGTCCCGCCGGTCTCACCGCAGCAATCTATGCGGCGCGTGCCGAATTGAATCCTCTGGTCGTCGAGGGTCTCGTCCCTGGTGGGCAGCTGATGCTCACTACCGATGTTGAGAACTACCCGGGATTTCCCGCCGGTATTGAGGGGCCCGAACTCATCCAGCTGTTTCGTGATCAGGCGGAGCGCTTCGGCAGTCAGTTCCGGTACGGCATGGTGAGCCGCGTCGACACGAGCAAGCGCCCCTTCGTAGTCGAGATCGACGAAGACCCCGAGGACACTGTGCTGGCGGATTGCATCATCGTCGGAGCAGGCGCCGATGCGAAGTGGCTGGGGCTGCCCGATGAAGAGCGAATGCGCAACTATGGAGTCAGCGCCTGTGCCACCTGCGATGGCGCGTTCTTCAAGGGGAAGGAGATGGCCGTGGTGGGCGGCGGTGATACCGCGATGGAGGAGTCTCTGTTTCTCACCAGATTTGCTACTCGGGTGCACGTTATTCATCGCCGTGACTCATTCCGAGCGAGCCGAATCATGGCGGCTCGGGTGATGGCGCACCCTGACATCGAGGTGCACTGGAACTCTCAGGTAGTCGAGATCGGTGGCACACATGAGAGTGGCGTAACGTCTGTGGTCCTCGAAGACACCACGGATGGGAGTCGGACCACCTATCCATGGGAAGCTGTATTCGTGGCGATTGGGCACAAACCGAATTCTGAGATATGGGGCTCGCTCCTTGATCAAGACGGTCTCGGCTATTTGAAGACCGTGCCCGGCTCCACCTACACCAACATCCCTGGCATCTTTGCCGCGGGTGACGTGCAGGACTCGATTTATCGTCAAGCGATCACTGCCGCTGGCACGGGTTGTATGGCGGCTATCGATGCCGAACGCTGGCTTGAGAACCAGGAGGCGATCGGACACGAACAGTCTGCCGTCTCCACCAGTGAGGGAGCCTCAGCGGGTCTTTAATGCTGGAATCCAGGCCCAGGGTCGTTGTCCTTCCGCTGCGTTGTGAGTCGCGGTCTACTGAAGTCGAGGCCTTTGCCGCGGGGATCACCCGCGATCTTCGCGCGCTGCTTGCCCGCCTCGGTGAGTTTGTTCTGGTGGAGCGCGTGACTGTAATGCACTGCGCGCCAGGTGGGGCTGAGAAGGCGCTCATCCCCGAGGCCGACCTGATCCTCGCTACGGAGCGTGCTGACTTTCTGGTCGCGGGTGAGCTGGACGAGGCCGGTGACGCAGTGGTCGTGCAGTTCGCGGTCTTTGCCCCCGGACGCCGCTGCATGCATGCGGCTGGTCCACTGCGTACGGGCGGACTGGCCGACATGCGCCTCGACTGGCTCGGCGGCGTTGTAAATGCCACCGGGGTCAATGCCGATCCTACTGCGGCCGTGGCCGGGTACGGCACTGATGAGTTCGATGCTTATCGCCTGTATTGCCTGGGTACGGATCCCCGCAACGAGCTTCTCGTGCGCCTGGCACTTCTTGAAGAGTCAGTCGAGGCTGATCCCAACTTCTCTGAGGCCTGGTTGGCCCTGGCGGATTCCCTCGAAGAGATGCACGACAATGCTGGCGTGCGTGAGGTGCTTGAGGAATT
>CAZEIY010000505.1:0-835 GCA_964512375.1 uncultured Rickettsiales bacterium
ACGGGCGCAGCGTGCTTCAGGTGAACTTTGCCGATCCGGTGGCCGGCGAGCTCCTGGGCGCGAGCGACGACGCCATCACCGCCACCGCCATGAACGACATGGAGGCCTTCCTCCCCGGCGTGTCCGACTGGGTCACGCGGACCTCGGTCGTGCGGCGCCCGAGGGCGCTCCCGAACTTTCCGTGCGGGATGTTCGGTGCCGTCCGGGCCATCGAAGCCATGGCGGAGGAGATCGACGGCCTGCATCTAGCTGGCGACTACCTGCGTGCGCCACTCTGCGAGGGCGCCGTCCGCTCCGGACAGGCCTGTGCACAGGCCATCTCGGCCGCCACGACCTACGTTGCGGGCCGCTCGTCCGCTGGGGCGCCGAGCAGGTGCTGAAAGAGCGAGAGGGTCTTCGTGCGCATGGCCTGCACGTCCACATCCGGCTCCACGGCGAGCTGGAAGGACAGGCCATCGATGAGCGCGTGCAGCACCTGGTAGGTCCACTGCCGGTCCTCGACCTGGATGGTGCCTTCCTGAACCCCCGCCTCGAGGAGCTGCTCGCAGGCGTCGCGGAAGCTCCGATACGACGCCTTGACCTCGGCCAGGGCATCGGGACGGGTCTTGGCGAAGGACCACACCTCGACCTGGAATCGAAGCTCGTCGTCGACCGCATCCCGAGAGGGCATGGTGGCTTCGACCAGCAGCTTCAGCTTGGCGTACAGCGGAAGGGGAAGCGCGACGAGGCCCTGGAGCAGGATCTGCTGCTCGGCATGGTACTGCCGGATGGTCTCGATGATGAGCTTGTCCTTGCTCCCGAAGTAGTAGGTCAGCAGCCCCTTGGAGACGCCGGC
>CAZEIY010000505.1:845-3333 GCA_964512375.1 uncultured Rickettsiales bacterium
ATCCTCGCCACCGTGACCTTCGACGGCTTCAAGGAGACGCCGGCCTGGGCGGCCACACGGGAGAGCGTGAGGTCTGCCCCGCTCCCACGCGTCAACAGGTCCCGTGTCGTCGTCATGATCTGGGTCCGTCGCCTCTTCTCGAGTGCGGGGCCCTTGCTTCTGGCCACGTCTCTCTCCCCCCGTGCGGACTGCCGGCGCTCATACCTAAACCGTCCGGACAGTCAATCTATCAGAACCAGTGGAGTGGGTGATGAGATGGTGTCCCCTCGTGCTCTGCCTTGCGGCGTGTACCCGGCCCCCTGTGGCTCCCGATGGTCTCGATGAGAGCCTCAGGTTCCTGCTGCGGAGCTTCTACGGCACGGATGAGCAGATCTCATCGGGGCTCTCGGGGCTGGTCTCCTGGGTCGACGCCGAGGGAGAGGCGCTGCTCGACACGCGGGCAAATCTCGACAACGTCGGCGCCTTCTCCCTCGCCCCCCTCTCTTTGGCTGACGTGGGTGCGCTGCGTCCACGGCCGTCGGCTGATCCGGGCGAGGCCACGGGGGTGGTGGCGGTGGCCGAGCTTCCCTGCGCCTGGCGTCAAGCCGAAGACCTGCTGGTGCGGCCCGACCAGGCCGAGGTCTTCCCCGACTTCGACTACTGCGTTCGCACCTATGTCAATAGCCGGAGCGCGTTCGAATCGGCGCGGTCCGATGGGTTCTTCGAGGCCATCGACACACCGCTGAGGTCCGACGAGCGTGCCCTTGTTCCGTCCAACATCCTGCTCACGGAGAACCGGGCAGCGGTCACCGACCTCGGTGTGACCATTGAGTTCGACGTCGACATGCACGCCCGGCACGGGCGCTTCGATGTGCTGGGCGAGCCGACGCTCGCCAGTCTCTTCCTCACATGGATGCCTCACCGTGCGGCTGCAGACGGTGGTGTGAACTCGATCGAGCAGAGCTACACGATCGAGCTCGACATCCAGCGTGGTGGTCAGACGCTCTGGATATATGGGAGCTGGGCTGAGTTACACACATCGGTGTTCGACTCCGACTCGGCGGCGCTGATGGCTCTTGCGGTCAACAGTGCCCAGGGAACGGCGGAACGAATGGCCGATATCTGCGAGGGTAAGGTTGTCCTCGAGGACTGATCGATTGCTGGGCATGAGGTGGCTCGTGCTGTGGACGTGCGCTTGGTTCGGCACCACGGCCACCGCTGCACCGACCGCCGCAGAGCTCGAGCTCGCCGTGGGTGAGTTCAACTCGAGGGCGGTCCTTCCGATCCCGTCGATTCAAGGCAAGCAGATCGAGGCGTTGCTCGCGGGCGAGGTGGTCCGCCTCCTTCACGCGAGCCCGGACGCTAGTGGGACGAGCGCGGCGGTCGGCGTGATGCTGTCCGACGTCTCGCGGGACGCGCTCTGGATCGCGGCCCAGGATCCTCACACGAAGGTCGACCCGGGCTTGACCGAGCTGCGGATCGCGTCTCTCGGTCATGATCGCGCGCTCTGGTATGGCTACTGGGACCTGCCACGTCCGGTGCGAGATCGGCAGTGGGTGGTGGACTCCCGCAACCACCACGCCCTGGCAGCGGCCACGGACGATCGGGCGTGGGAGCATCTGTGGGAGCTCGTGGCTGACGGCCTGGCGCGTGCCCGGCCCCATGTGGCGCGTGGGGAGGTCGGCCAGGTCACGCTCGACGACCTCGACCATGCGATCTACACGCCCGTCAACGAGGGCTGCTGGTTCATGCTCCAGCTTCACGGCGGGCACACGCTCGTCGGCTACCAGGCGAGCTCGGTGGTGGGCGGAGCCGTTCCGGACTGGCTCGTGAATCGGCTGGTGCTGGCGCGGATGAAGTCGCTGCTCCGCGACCTCGAGACACGCGCCAGGACGTGGGCGCCCGCCCACTACACGGAGGGTCACGAGCCCGTGCTCGGAGGGGGCGGCGAGGCCATCGGCTTCTTCTGACCTGGGGTGTGCACTCCCCCGGGACCTACCCGCTCAGGTGTTGCGGCCCGACACTCCTCTGAAAAATTCCCGTGTAATGCAGCACCTCGTGAGCAAAAGTCTCACCCATCAGGCGCACCTCTTGCTCCGAAAACAGCAAGTCAGGCCCCGCATTTTCTGTCAGTGAAACCACCACAGCCGCGGTGGCGGCAGGCACTAAAGCCCCATCCTCCGTGTCTACCTGCAACACGAAACGGACGAGCTACGCGTTCTGCTCCATGTCTTGCTGGAGCGCCCATGTACCCACCATGGGACACCGAAACCCGTGGGCCGAGGATGAGACGGCACCTACACAACAAGAAGCGAGACGGCAGGAAGAGCCATCGAGCCAGCCTACGCGGAGCCACGCCGAACGTCCACCGCGCGAACGCAGCGAGCGCCGAGTCGTTCGTTCTGCATCCACCCAGAGCGACATCCCGCAAGACGTCCTTGTCGTCGTCAGTAAGCTCAAGGCCTATATTCTGGCGCGCTCGGACTGCAAGACGTCGGCCACCGTCAAC
>CAZEIY010000506.1:0-3327 GCA_964512375.1 uncultured Rickettsiales bacterium
CGGCGCCCGCTGGCTCTGGCTGGTCGAGTTTGCAGGTCGAGTCCCTCGTGATCTATTTCCGAGGAGACGACGCTGGACTGGCACAGGCCATCGCTGACATCGGCCCGTCTACCATCGACTACATCTCTACTGTGACGGGGACACCCATCCCTGAGCATGTCGATGTTGTGCTCGTTCGAGATGCCAGGAGCTTTGCCAGTCTGCAGCCCAGCGCGCCGCCAAGCTGGGCCGTCGGGACTGCCTGGCCTCAGCGCAGGGAGATTTATCTTCGTACGGGCCTCCCCCACATTGGCCCCGATCCCATACAGAAGACGTTTACTCACGAGCTATGTCACATCATGGTCGGCAGCGTCTTTGCTGAAGGGCGTCCACCCCGCTGGTTGCAGGAGGGTGTCGCGATGCTCTTTGCAGGGGAGATGAGGCCATCTGATCAGGCTGCGCTTGTCCGTGCCGCCGTTGGCGAGACGCTGCTTCCCCTGGCCGAGATCACGAGTCGCTGGCCGACCAGCAGCCGGCATGCTCATCTCGCCTATCTGCAGTCAGTGGATTTCGTGGCCTACCTGTTCCGGCAGGGCGACGGGGTGCTTGCGACGGTCATAGGGAGTCTGGCTGATGGAGCGGAGCTGAAGGAGGCCGTTGCGGCGGCGACGGGCAGGCCTCTGGGCGAACTTGAGGAGAACTGGCGTCGGAGGCTGAGCATTTGGCATGCCATCGTGCCCCTGGTCGGCGGGCCCAATGCCTTTTGGGGATTTGCATGCGTGCTCTTTCTGGTAGCGGCGTGGAAGCGTCGTCGACAGAAGAAGGCGCAACTGGCAGCTCTCGAAGAGCGAGAGAACGAGGCGCTGAAAGCAGTCAATGACGGTCCATCCACCCTTTGATAAGATGCGCCTCCGACGGAATTGTCTGTCGCTCTTCTGTCCCTGAAATCGGAGCGCCTTCTGATGCCCTCTTCTACGATATCTGCCCTCCACAAGGGCCTCCTGCTGGCTCTCTTTACGCTGATTCTCCTGCCTGCGAATGTCGAGGCTCGACGCGGACGTAAGGCCTCTGTCAGTAGCGATGCTGGCAGCGCCCTCGAGGCTCTCACGCGCCAGGCAAAGGGGCAGCCACTTCGTGCATCTTCGGCTGACGCGGACAATGAGCCGGTGCTCGGTCCGGGTGAGACCATCACTGTTGCAGAACTTGAGGGGCCCGGTGTTATCGATCGAGTTTGGTTCGCCGTAGAAGGAGCAGATAGTTTCTGGCGCGACGTGTTGGTGCGGATCACCTGGGATGGAGCGAGCGGACCATCTGTTGAAGCTCCTATTGGAGACTTCTTCGCTGTGGGTCCTGGTGCACGCAAGAACCTGCAGTCTCTGCCTGTCATTGTGCACAGCCAGGGACGCTCCTTCACCTGTTTGTGGAAGATGCCATTCCGCTCCTCGGCGAAGATCGAGCTGGTCAACGAGGGCAACCACGAGACTCGACAACTCTTCTGGGAGGTGGCCTATCGCCAGGTCGAGTCGCTTCCCGAGGACTCACTGTATTTTCATGCGCAGTACAGTCAGGCCGATCCCCCCGTAGAAGGCAAGCCCATGACCTTGCTGCGTGCCAGTGGCAGTGGTCAGTACGTGGGGCTGTCGCTGGTGGTTCAGAACAGTGAACCCGGAACCTGGGGGACGGGTGCGCTGCGATTTTCGGTGGACGGAGATCCCGCTCGAGGTCCGGGTGCGCTCCCTGTCTTGAATTATTTCGGCAACATTTTTGGCCTGGGCAAGGTGAATGGTGCGGTCCAGGGGACCACCCTCGACGAGGGCAATCGCGTCAAGGCACGAAGCAGCGTGTATCGCTTTCATTTGACCGATCCTGTGCCCTTCTCGCAGTCCATAGAACTCCACCTGGATCACGGTGTCGCCAACACGCGCATGGATCGTTTGGCGGCGGTGGCGTACTGGTACCAGGACAAGCCGGCAGTTCCCTTCCAGAAGATCGCGTCGGGACGTGTTCGCCGCTGGAAGTCGCCTTCTGATGCTGAACTGGCGCTGTGGAAGCGCTCTGATGAGTTGAACACAGAGGTGCTCGCGGCCTACCGTCGCAGTGACTTCGACGCTGCTCGCGCACTGCTGGAAGAGCTCCTCGAGTT
Organism: uncultured Rickettsiales bacterium; assembly: GCA_964512375.1. GTDB lineage: Bacteria > Myxococcota_A > UBA796 > UBA9615 > UBA9615 > UBA6601. Next base: position 2,123 of record CAZEIY010000506.1, read on the forward strand.
GGAGCCTCAGTCAGTCTATGCGTCCTACAATCTGGCTTGCCTGTATGCCCTCAATGGTGAGCAGGACAAGGCACTTCATATGCTTGAGCAAGCCATCGAGCTTGGCTTCACAGAGCTCGGCTTTGCTCGCCATGACCCTGACCTGGGTAGCCTCCATGAGCACGAGCGCTTTCGAAAGCTGGTGGGCCTCGATGTGCAGGATGCTCCTGCAGAGTCGACAAAGTAAGCTGCGAGTTGGCGGGTCTTGAGGGCATTCCCATCGATGAGTGACTCGCGAACCCTCACTCTCGCTGAGATCGAACGTCGGGTGGTCTCCTATCTCAAGGGGAAGCCGGTTGCGACCCGAGAGCAGTGGCGCGAGGTGGGTCCTCAGGGCATGCGTCTGCTCTACACCATCGCGGTGACCGGTGGCGGCGACCTGGCCCGCCAGCGGCTGCGGGCGGCTGCACTGGCTACCCTCGGGCAGCTGGGAGGCGCCGTGGGCATGAAGCCCCTGGTTGACGCTCTGACCGAGCCCGAGGTCTCGACAATCGTGCGCTGTGGTGCCATCGAGGGACTAGGGCATGTTGGGCATTCCCGAGCGATCCCGGTCCTGCAGTCCCAGGCCTACCATGCTGAGTTCAAGGTGCGTCTCTACGCCCTGTCGGCGCTTGCTCGTATTGGAACGGCCGGGGCACATCGCATCATTGAGGACTTGAGCCTGCGTGATCCCCACAGTCAGGTGCGGCGGGCGGCTGGCGTCGAGCTCAAGAAGTTGACTGAGAGCAAGTAAGTCCTCGAAGGGTCTTGCTTCCCGTCCTGGGCCGCCTCCCTCCGATCAGCGCTGCAAGAGTCCCTAGTTCTCGCTGGTGACTCGAACGACTTCTTCGTAGGTAGTCACTCCCATGGCCATCTTCTTGATGGCGTATTCGCGGATCGTAACCATGCCCTCGGCGAGTGCCTCTCGACGGATGGAGTCCGCGTCGGCCTCCTGTTGGATCAGGCCCCGAATATGGCTGTTGATCGGCATGATCTCAAACACTCCAGTGCGCCCTCGGTAGCCGGTGCCGCGGCATTTTACGCAGCCTGCCCCGTAGCCGACTCGAAGCTCGCGGCCCTCGGCTCCGGGAATGTTGAGGGACATGATCTGGTCGTGGGTGAGCAGGGTGCTGACCTTGCAGTGCTCACAGATGCACCGCACCAGTCTCTGTGCGACGACGCCGACC
>CAZEIY010000507.1:0-3323 GCA_964512375.1 uncultured Rickettsiales bacterium
CTGCCGCCCCTGCCAGAGAAATCAAGGCCTCGAGGAGGCGCCGGTTAACCCGCGGCGCCTGCTCTGGTCTCAAGGACTGGAAGGAGAGACAGCACAATGAGCGACCGACGACTGCTCGGATTCTTGTGGCTTGTGGGCGCGCTCGCGTTGTGGCTGGTTCTTCGCGATCTGGTTCAGTGGGGCCTGGTCAGTGCCGGTCTGCCCAATCAGGGACTGATGGGAGGCTCGGTGCCCGCCGCGCACCTGTACGCCGGCATCATCACGGCGCTCACCGCAGTCATCTGCTGGCGCCACCAAGTTGTTTATTCCTTCTGCATCGAGACAGTCCAGGAGACTCGCAAGGTGGTCTGGCCCACGAAGCAGGAGACTCGCGATCACACCATTGTGGTGGTGATCACTTCGTTCATTTTCGCCTTCGTCCTTTGGGCCTTTGATCAGGTCTGGAAGAAGCTCTTCGCCTTCATTCTGGACCTCGACGTATGAGCGGGGTGGCTGTGATGGGAACGGAAAACACCATGTCTAACGAGATGATCGAAGCGACTGATCAGTCCACTCAGCCCGAGGCGCCGATGTCTGAGGACACCGAGCCCAGCGCTGCGGCCGAGCCTGCCGTGGAGGCCGAGTCCGCCGTGGAGGCCGAGCCTGCCGTGGAGGCCGAGCCTGCCGTGGAGGCCGCATCTACAGAGACAGAGGTCGAAGTGGACGCCACGGCTGATGCGCAGGTTGCAGAGGCCGATGCTGCTGACGCTCAGGCCTCAGATGAGGATCAGGAAGACGAGGGTCCGCAGGTTGAGCTCGAAGTCGAGGGAATGGGCTGGTACGTGGTCCACACCTACTCCGGCTATGAGAACAAGGCCAAGCTGGCGCTCATGGAGCGAATGAAGACGCTCGATTACGAGGAGTACTTCGGCTCCATCCTGGTCCCCGAGGAGCAGGTGGTCGAGCGCACCAAGACAGGCAAGACCCGTAATGTCAGCCGTCGATTCTATCCTGGCTACATGTTGGTGCAGATGGATCTGACCAATGAGACATGGCACGTGGTCAAGGACACGCCCAAGGTGACCGGCTTCGTGGGTGGCAATACTCGCAAGCCCAGCCAGGTTCCTCCCCGCGAGGTGCAACGGATCCTCGGGCTGATCTCGAAGGAGTCGGTCGAGGCGAAGCCCAAGATTCACTTCGATAAGGGCGAGAATATTCGGGTCGTCGATGGCCCATTTGCGAACTTCAACGGTGTCGTCGATGAGGTGCGGCCCGACAAGGGCAAGCTGCGGGTGCTCGTGAGCATCTTTGGCCGCGCTACACCGGTCGAGCTCGACTACATCCAGGTACAGAAGGACTAACGCCAATAAGGCGTTGGAGAGTCAATCATGGCAAAGAAGATCTCTGGTTACATCAAGCTGCAGATTCCTGCGGGTCGCGCCAATCCCTCTCCGCCGGTTGGTCCGGCGTTGGGCCAGCAAGGCGTCAACATCCCCCAGTTCTGCAAGGCGTTCAACGCGGCCACCTCGAACATCGAGAATGGCCTGATCACCCCGGTGGTCATTACCGTGTACGCCGATCGCTCCTTCTCCTTTGAGACCAAGACCCCGCCTGCTGCGGTCCTGATTCTCAAGGAGGCTCGTCTGCCCAAGGGGTCGGGTGAGCCCAACAAGATGAAGGTTGGCAAGATTCGTGAGTCTCAGGTCCGTAAGATCGCTGAGATCAAGCTTCCCGACCTCAATACGACCGACGTCGAGTCGGCCATGAACAGTATTCGCGGCACTGCTCGCTCCATGGGAGTGAGCGTCGTTCCCGGCTAACGCTGGGTGGTGGTCATGGGCATGGTGCCTGTGACCTCCTCTTGACTCCGACGCGGGAGGACGTCATCGAACGTTCGTTGGAACCGCGGGAGATTGAAAAATGAGTAAGCACAAGAACTCTCGAAAGCAGAAGGAAGTTCGTGGCGCGGTTGATTCCGACAAGCGCTACCAACTCGACGAAGCGATCGAGCTCCTCAAGAAGTGCCACACGGTGAAGTTTGACCAGTCGGTCGACGTCGCCCTGCGCCTGGGTGTCGAGCCCAAGCATGCTGACCAGATGGTTCGCGGCGCGGTGGTCCTTCCACATGGCACCGGTAAGTCGGTGCGGGTGCTGGTCTTCGCTAAGGGTGACAAGGTCGCCGAGGCTCGCGATGCGGGCGCCGATCACGTCGGCGGCGATGACCTGGTCGACAAGATCAAGGGCGGCTGGCTCGAGTTCGACAAGGTCTGCGCCACTCCCGACATGATGGGTTCGGTGGGTAAGATTGGCCGGGTCCTCGGACCGCGAGGCATGATGCCCAACCCACGGACGGGCACGGTCACCTTTGAGGTGGGCAAGGCGGTTGAGGCGCTCAAGGGCGGCAAGATCGACTTCCGAGTCGAGAAGGCTGGCATCTTGCATGCTCCCATCGGTCGCATTTCGTTCGAGAACGACCAACTCGCTGAGAACTTTCGCACCCTTATGGAGCAGGTAATGCGGCTCAAGCCCGCTTCTGCCAAGGGCAACTACCTTCGCAGTGTGACCCTGGCCGGCACGATGACGCCGGGGATTCGCCTCGACACCAACAGCCTGCTTCGCGCGCTGAAGTAGTAGGGAGGACCGACCATGGATCGCGCTGCAAAAGAAGCATTTGTTACCGACTTCGCCGAGAAGCTGGGTCGTACCCGATTGGCGATTTTTGCTGACTATCGGGGCCTTGACGCCAACACGATCGTGCAGTTCCGCAAGGGCCTGGCCTCGAGTGAGGACGGCGTGGAATTCCGCGTCATCAAGAACTCACTGGTACATCGCGCCGTTGAGGGCACGTCCTTTGAGTTGGTGCGTCAGCACCTGACGGGACCGAACGCTGTCATCCTCGGATACGGCGACGTTGTTGAGACCGCCAAGCTCACCAAGGACTTCGTTAAGGACAACGAGGCCATGGAGCTCAAGCTCGGTGTCCTCGATGGCAAGGAGTTGTCCGTAGACCAGCTAGAGGCTCTGGCAGATCTGCCCAGCAAGGAGGTCCTACAGGCCATGCTGCTCGGCGTGCTGCAAGGCCCCTCGCGCAACCTGGTCAGCCTGCTTGCCAACTGCAACCGTCAGTTGGTCAACGTGCTGAGTGCTTACAAGGACAAGTTGGAGAGCGAAGACTCTTAGGAAATCTATCGCATGGCAGCGGGTCTTCGGAGTGATTCTGGGGCTTGTTGCGGCGCGAATGAACGCGGACCTGGCTCATGGTGAGCCTCCGACCGCAAACGTGAAGACCATAGCTGACCGAAAGGATCTTAATCATGGCTATCGAGCGTGCTGACGTAATTGAC
>CAZEIY010000508.1:0-3320 GCA_964512375.1 uncultured Rickettsiales bacterium
CTGAAGTGTACAGAGGGACAGAGGAGAGTCTGCCGAGCACCACAGGGTTCGTGATGCTCAATTCCTCTTGAGCCTCTCGAAGTGCGGTCTCGAGGAGGCTTGAGTCTCCCGCCTCGGACCTTCCACCGGGGAAACAGGGGTCACCGGGGTGAATGCGTAGATTGTCGCTTCGAATGGTGAGCAGTGCGCACAACTGCGGCCGCCATACCAGAGGGACCAGCACGCCGGCCCTGATGTGGTTGGTTCGGCCGGGCAACGGGCCCATCTCAAAGAGAGTGTGGGCATCGAGGCCGAGGCGGATGTCTTCGGCGGAAGGCTGCTCCATCGCAGTTGTTGTCTACACCATGAGGGCTACCTCAGCCAGTGTCAGCGTGGAGATGAGTGGATGCTAAGGGTGACGACTTGTTGGCTCGCGGATATGGTGTTGCCTTCTCGAAGAGACCGTCAGGACGCTACTGCTCAGTGAATACTTACCTGCTTCTTGCTCTCGTCTTGTCGCTTGCTTCCTCCGTCCAGGGGATGCTCGGCTTTGGCTTCGGCATGATCACGATGTCCTTTGCGGCAATGATCTTTCCCATGCAGGAGGCCGTTCCTCTAGTCACTGGCTACGCGCTCTTTGTCAACGGGTATCTGGTCTGGCAATTGAGGCGTGACGTTGCGGTTGCCGGGCTGCTGCCGATTCTGGTTGGCGGACTGGTCGGTGTTCCCATCGGAGCTGCCTCCCTCCAGCACGTGGAGGAAGGAGCGCTTCTTATTGTCCTGGGGATAGTCATGTTGGCCCACATTCTCTGGTCTTTGAGGCTCTCGGACCCCTCTGCCTTGGATCTCGGCCGCGGCTGGGCAGTGTTCGCTGGCCTGTGTTCGGGGGCCTTTGGCGCTAGCCTGGGTACCGCCGGGCCGCCAGTTGTCATGTACGGTACAGCGAAGCCCTGGGACAAGAGCCAACTTCGCGGAACGCTGCAGAGCTTCTTCCTCATCTGCTGCTTCGTCCAGATGGCGCTCTACACGAAGAGCGGCTTGATGACGCTCGAGATTCTCAAGATGGACCTGGTCCTGGCGCCATGTGTGGCCATGGGAGGGGTAATTGGCTTGCGCCTGTCGCGGGGCCTCAATCAGGACGGCTTTCGTAAGGTAGTGCTCGCAGCACTATTTGTCCTCAGCATGGTCTTCCTGCGTAGGGGCCTCATCGACCTAGGCGTGTTCTAGCGCGCAGTATCAGCCCCCGATGTACGACATCTCTACAGGTGCGACGTTGTTGCTCCGGACGGCTCGTTGCTCAGAGTAGCGGTCCGTGTGAGTAGCCCAGCGACCCTCAATGAGTCGTGCCAATTCTTCATCGCTATCTCCGCGCCTCAAGGGCGCTCGCAGGTCCAGCCCCTCGGATGCGAAGAGGCAGGTGTACAGATGGCCGTCAGCCGAGAGACGCGCGCGGCTACAGTCGCCGCAGAAGGGAGCGGTCACCGAAGCAATCACGCCAACTTCTCCTGCTCCATCGAGATATCGGTACCGCGTCGCTACTTCTCCTCGGTAGGCGGGCTGTATGGGTTCGAGGGGGAACCTTGCGTGGATTCTGCTTACGATCTCACTGGCTGGCACGACATTGCTCTGTTCCCAGCAGTTTGTGTGGCCGACATCCATGAACTCGATAAAGCGCACAGTGTGCCCGCGCTGCCTACCAAAGGAGGCTAACTCGAGGATGCTGCCTTCGTTGACGTTTCGACGCACGACAGCGTTGATCTTGATGGGCTCCAGACCAGCCACCTGGGCGGCGTCAATTCCTGCCATGACACGGTCTACGGAGAACTCGACGTCGTTGATCGCCTGAAAAGTGGCGTCCTGAGTTGAGTCGAGGCTGATTGTGATTCGATCGAGTCCTGCATCGGCGAGGGCCTGTGCTTGCCGATGCAGGAGTGATCCATTGCTCGTCATTGCGAGTTCCATGCTCGAACAGGCTCGCAAGAGCTCAACGAGCTTGTGGACATCCCTTCGGAGCAGGGGTTCACCCCCGGTGAGGCGCAGCTTCTCTGCTCCGAGGGCCTCGAAGATTCCCGCGAGTCGGCTGATCTCTTCAAAACTAAGGACGGCAGCTCTGGGAAGATACGGATAGTCGGGACCGAAGTGTTCCCTGGGCATGCAGTATCGGCAGCGGTGGTTACATCGGTCGGTCACCGAGATCCGCAGATCTCGAAGCACTCGTCCTCGTTCGTCGGGACGTGCCGGCTGGATGGTGCTGGTTGCGGGCAAGTTCAGCTACTTGTTGGAGGCGGCCTCAGCGGGTGCTGACGGGGTTTCATCTGCGCACAGAGCATTGGTCACCTTGATCTGTCGGTCTAGGTACTCCAGACGCCTTTCGACGAGGTCGAACTGGTCGCTTTGTTCCAAGCGTGAGAGGTCGATATTCAAGATGACCGCGCTCGCTGATAGGTACATCAGGAAAATATTGAGGATCAGCAGACCCAGGACAGCGAGCAATACAGTCATGCGGGCAATCCAGGCGCGTCGCTCCCGAATGTCCTTAAAGTAGGAGAGGTTAGCCAGTTCCTTCCTCTGTTCTTCAGGCAGGTTCACAGAACTCTCCTTCGCTCAAGTTGGATGTTTGCGGAGGATAGCAGGGAAGGGAAGGTTCGGCCCAAGAGGGTGCTCTAAAGATGCTCTTACTACTGATTGGCACGTCTTGTGCTTATCCCTCTGGCAGACCTTCTGCTGGAGCATCGATATGTATGCACTTCGCCTTCGAAATATCTCTCTGATCTCTGTGTTGCTCTTGTGGGCTACTCCTGCGGCATCTTCGGAACGTGACGATGTTGCGCCGAGCACCGTGGAGGTCCCGGAGCCTAACAACAGCCAGGCGGCTTCAAAGCTGACGAAGGCAAAGCCTCGCATCCAGCCTCCTGCGGCGGTTGCCACTCCCGCGTCGGCACCGGCGCCAGTACCAGCACGCAAGGCCCCCATACAGCGGGTTGACCGTTCACAGAGGCCCTCTGAGCACCTGGTTCGAAAGGGAGACTGGCTGTCGAAAATAGCGGTTCGCTACGGCATGAGCGTGCAGGAAGTAATGGATATCAACGGGCTGGCTGATGACAGCATCGATATTGGCGACACCTTGAGGCTTCGTCCTGCGCCTGTGAAGGCTGCAGCTGAGCTTGCTCCCACTGCGACCAGCGCTGCGGTCTTCGACCCGGCCCCCAAGGCTGAGATTGTCGAGGATGATCCGGACATCACGAGCGCCGCACAGGTCTCCAATGACATCGCGGGTGAGACTGTCGAGGAAGCTGCTGCGACCTTGGACAAGGACGCAGAAGGGCTCACTGCTGCCCAGC
>CAZEIY010000509.1:0-3304 GCA_964512375.1 uncultured Rickettsiales bacterium
TTGGCGAGGCGCTCCTGGAGCTTCTCGCGGTCATAATCGGAGTTGGTGTCCTCGATCTGGACCCGAATCTGAGCAACGCGCGCCTCGATGTTCTCCTTGGCGCCGCTACCGTCAATGATCGTCGACTTGTCCTTGTCGATCGTGAGACGGGCACAGCTACCGAGATCATCGAGTTCGAGCTGGTCGAGCTTGATTCCGAGTTCTTCAGCCAGCACGCGTCCGCCGGTCAAGATGGCCATGTCCTCGAGCATCGCCTTGCGACGATCGCCGAAGCCAGGGGCCTTGACGGCGGCAACATTCAGCGTGCCGCGGATCTTGTTGACGACCAGGGTCGCGAGGGCCTCACCCTCGATGTCCTCGGCGACAAGCAGGAGCGGGCGGCCGGAACGAGCCACCTTCTCAAGCACCGGAAGCAGGTCACGCATGTTGGAGATCTTCTTCTCGTGGAAGAGGATGTAGGGCTCCTCGAGGGTGACCTCCATGCGCTCAGGATCGGTAACGAAGTACGGACTGAGGTAGCCACGATCAAACTGCATACCTTCGACAACGTCGAGGGTAGTGTCGAGCGACTTGGCCTCTTCGACGGTAATGACACCCTCCTTGCCGACCTTCTCCATCGCCTGCGCGATGATGTCGCCAATGGCGCTGTCATTGTTCGCGGAGATGGAACCCACCTGGGAAATCTCCTTGTTGTCAGCGACGTCACGGCTGTTGCCCTGCAGGTCGGCGACGATGGCGACAACCGCCTTGTCGATACCACGCTTGAGCGCCATCGGGTTGTGACCCGCAGCGACCAGCTTCGAGCCGGCATGGAAGATGGCCTGACCGAGCACCGTAGCGGTGGTGGTGCCGTCTCCGGCGACCTCGTTGGTCTTGGAGGCGACCTCCTTGAGCATCTGCGCACCCATGTTCTCGAACTTGTCCGAGAGCTCGACCTCCTTGGCGACAGTGACGCCGTCCTTGGTAATCGTGGGGGCACCCCAACTCTTCTCGATGATTACGTTGCGGCCCTTGGGACCGAGGGTGACCTTGACCGTGTCGGCCAGGGCGTTCACGCCACGCAGAATGGAAGCGCGCGCGCTGCTATCAAAACGAATTTCTTTTGCACTCATGGTTCTATTACTCCGTCACGATGCCGAGGATGTCGTCCTCGCGGATGATGATGCGCTCCTCACCGTCGATCTTGATCTCGGTGCCGGAGTACTTGCCAAACAGGACGCGATCGCCCTCTTTGACCTGGGGGGTGATGGTCTCTCCACCATCGAGCGTCTTGCCAGATCCAACAGCGAGGACGATGCCCTCAGCCGGCTTCTCCTTGGCCGAATCAGGGATATACAGTCCTCCCTTGGTCTTTGCCTCACTCTCGACGCGCTTCAATAGGACGCGATCCTGCAACGGCTTAACGTTCATTTCTTCTCCTGCTCAATGGTTGTGCCGACAATTGTCGACTCTGTTGGATTGCATATTCGTTACGTGCGCGGCAACGACAAGTAAGCCGTGGGCGCTGCGGGTGGTGTTTAGTCACCCCAGAATCGCTGTCAAGAAAAAAACTTCAATCTCACGGGAAGCCGTGTCGCCACTGGCCTGGAGCAAACGAAGTGAGTTGGACCCCCATCGCTCAACCAGGACCCAGCCGACAGGCTGGCAAGAAGGCGAAAAGGGAATCGTGACGAATTCGCAGGAACTCAGCGTTCAGGCCGCTCGAACCTCGCGCGCGCGACAGCGCTTGCCTTCCATGGGCAGGCGATAAAAGGTCCGCAGCTCCGAGAGAAGCAGCTCAACGCCCTCGTCGAGACGACTGCTGAGGTATCGAGCGTAGCGAGCTGCGAGGCGGTGTGCATGTAGGTATCTCTCACGCTCCTCGTCGCTGAGGTGCCCCTCGAGATGTGGCTCAGCGAACAGACGAGCGAGGAGCTTACGCGCACCAGTACCGCCAGTGGTGCCGAGGTCCAGGAGTAGGCAGGTGCTGGCCTTATCCACCTCAGCCTGCAGTTCCAGATCGAGTAGACGTACGGGCCTATTCTGCCGTCGCGCCCAGAGCAACATCAAAAAATGTGAGACACCCTCCGTCGCGTGGCAGTGGGCCTGCAAGCTCGGTGATGACCGCAACTGGTCACGCACGTCGTCGCTCAGATAGAGCGCCACTGACAGCCCTTCGTCCTGGGGACTGACCAGCAACTGCTCGTGAGTGCCAGCCAGGGTGGCGGACACCCTGCCCTCCTGGACGAGATTGTCGAGCTCCTTGTCACCGATGACAAAGTCACTGGCACGATGAGGAAGCTCCAGGCAGTAGATAGCCTCGAGGTGGCGCTGTATCCCCTCAATCTCGACCAGGGTCTGGCTGGCCTGTTTCAATGGGACACTCCACCACCGCCGCTGCTGTTGTCGTCGAGTCGAACGCCCAGTTCGCGGAGCCGTCGAGCAATCTTGTCGTCTCCGGTTGCAGTCCACTCTCGATAAAGACTGAGAATGTCAGAATCATCCTGCCGCCCTCGGGCAGCGACTTCGCTGATCAACTCCACGCAGTCGGAGAACTTGAGCGCCAGCTCGCCGAAGGCGCTGTCGAGAGCCGGCCTCTGTCGAGAGCCCGTGATCAGCGCAAGATCCCCATAGGCGCTCTCCGCGAGCCCTGCGTAGTAGCCGATATTCACGGTCGAACGACGAAAAGACTGAGAGAAATAGCCGAGCACGTACAAGGTCGAATCTGCCAACTGCTTTAGATCACGTAAGCGATTATGGCGACCAGAGTCCCGGCGGCTCTCCAAGAGTCGGATAGCCAGCGGACGCTCATCAATGCGCTGGCCATTCACCTCGAAGAGATTCGGGCTGCGACCGAAGTGCGTCAGCAGATTTACCAGGTAGAACTCGGTGTGTTCGCGGACCTCAGTACCCTGGGCTTCCCGAGCAGACCGCACCTGGTCGAAAAAGAAAGAAAACAGATTGTCGGCGACCACCAATTCCATGGCCGGGTCCTCTCGCCTGGACCTCCCGGAGCTCGGGTCAAGCCGAACTCAGAGTGTCCGTTATCCCTTCGCGCTCGCCCATCCCCTGAGCCGCGCATCGTTAACTCTGCTCTTCGCCTACCTATCTATAGGGATCATAACTCGATTTTCGACAATTCAAGAGTAGCCGCCACCGAAACGCGCTGTGCGAGACGTACCGGCTACTGGTATTCCTATCGACAAGAACTGGCAGGACTTGACCCCATCAGCAGCAAAAAGCACCGATAATCGGTTGACAGGCCACCGGTTCAGCAATAGATTGCGCCGTCCTTCCACAGACTTTTTGGAGAATCTATGGCCCG
>CAZEIY010000510.1:0-3292 GCA_964512375.1 uncultured Rickettsiales bacterium
GGCGGGGTCGATGTCGGGGTCCTGGGACTGGTGCGGCGGGTGGGCTGGGCCGCCCAGGGGGTCGAGCAGCTGGCGCATGCTCTCGTCGTATACGCCCCAGGTCGGTCGGACCCCGGTGTCGCGGACTCCCAAGGGGCTCTCGCAGCCCGGATAGGAGCCCATGACTTCGGGGTTGATGTCGTCCGGGTCGCACATCGAATCACTCCAGTCCTCGGGGTCGTATGGGTATCGCCAGTTCTCGGGCCCGGTCCCTGCCAGCAGGAGTTCGCTCATGTCGCAGAGCCTGCGCCCGAGCTGTGGCAGCGCTTCATCCAGCTGTTCCATTTCGGCATAGTCCGGCGCCGTCTCGGGCCACGACCCGCCCTCGACTCCGGGGAAGGGGAAGGTCTGGATGCAGAAGGCCGCGAGGGTGAACCGGTGCAGTGTGATCATCCCCCCTCCCTCGCACTCCGTGCTCTCGTAGGGCAACTCGTCGCAGCTCTGCCACTCCCCCAGGTCGAGTGTTGCCGCGGCGATGTAGATCATGCCGGGCGGGCAGGTGCTGGGAGCAGCGAAGTCCGGCGGTTCGGCGGCGCAGGCGCTGAGCAGGAACAGGGATGGCAGCAGGAGGGTGGCTCTCATCGTGGTGTTCCGACGCTAGCAGGACCGTCCTGTGGTCGACCTGGTTTCGGTGGATCAGGCTCGACGCCGAGCCACGAGTAGTGCCGTTCCGACCAGCAGGAGCAGGGATGGGATCGTGCGTCGGGGCTGGACTGTGCAGCCGCAGCCTTCGCTGGGAGCGGGCCTGGGGCTCGAGCTATCGTCGTCTTCAGCGAACGAAAATGTCGGTCGAATAGTTGCAGCGGTTGTCCAGGCCGCAGAAACCGCCACCACTGTGCAGCCCGTCGCAGTGGCCGATGTAGAGCTTCTTCTGGTTGCCGCCGGTTCCCCGTCCAGAGAAGCCGCAACCGATGGTCTCGGAGCCGCAGGTGGTCGAGTCCTGGGAGCCATCGGCACATGTCCAGGTGCAATAATTGTCGTACAACTGCGTGGTGTCGTAGGGGTCGTGCATTGCCGAGTACAAGAACTCCGAACGACCCGACGCGCCCGTGTAGTACATGATCTGTCGCACCGATGAGGTCGCAATGATCGCCTGTACCAGGCTGTCTCTGAGCTTGCCGGCCGGAAGCAGTGGATTGATGGCCAGGTCGGACGAGGGCGAGGGGGCACCACCGCAGTAGCCGCTCGTCGACCCGTTGAGCCGGGCGACCCGGGTCCATCCGCCGCCGGCTGACTGCTGGTCGCAGTAGGCCTGGAAGACACCCGTGCCGCTGGGATCCAGCGGATACAAACCACTGGCTGCCTGTGGGTCGTTGTCGAGGACCTCCTGGCACGTTGTCGCAACACAGGATTGTGGGGCGCCGGTGGAGTCGGTGACATCATCGACCACAGTGCTGCAGTTGTTGTCGGACCCGTCGCAGACCTCGGTGTTGCCGGGATAGTTGGCGGCGTCGCCATCGTCACAATCGTCGTCGCTGGTACCAACGGTTCCGTCGGCACCGCAGGTCGTGACACCATCGCTATCGCCGTCGAAGCCCTCGTCGGCGCCGAGGTCGCAGTTGTTGTCGGTGCCGTCACAGACCTCGGTGTTTGCCGGGTAGTTGTTGCCATCGCCATCGTCGCAGTCGTCGTCGGCAGTACCGGGAGTACCATCCGGTCCGCAGGGGGTGATCCCATCCCCGTCGGTGTCGAGCCCGTTGTCGGCAACGTTGTCACAGTCCTGGTCGAGGCCATCGCACAGCTCGGCACTGCCCGGATTGACCGTCAGGTTGCTGTCGTTGCAGTCCAGCCCGTTGCTGACCGTTCCGGAGGGCTGAGTGCAGGTGGCGGCTCCCGTAGTGACGTTGCCGTAGCCATCACCGTCGCCGTCGACGTACCAGGTGGTGGCTCCGACCGCACCGACATCTGTGCTGCTGTCACAGTCGTTGTCGAGACCATCGCAGATCTCGACACCACCGGGATGCACCGAGGGCTGTCCGTCGTCGCAGTCCTGGTTGTTGGGGCTCGCCCCACCGGGCAGGAAGCAGGCCGCGATCGGTGCGCCCGGGTCGCCGTAGCCGTCGCCATCCGCGTCGCCGTAGTAGGTGTTGGTCACCCCTTCATCGGCCGTGCTGTCACAGTTGTTGTCGGCGCCGTCGCAGACCTCGGTGCCGCCGGGATAGGAGCTCGCGTCCAGGTCGTCACAATCCGTCGAGTCAGCCTGGTAGCTGGCCGGCGCCACACAGGCGATGACCGACAGAGATGAGTTGCCGTAGCCGTCGCCGTCGAAATCGGCATACCAGGTGGCAGGAGCAGCGGCACCTTCATCGACCTGTCCGTCGCAGTTGTTGTCGGACTCGTCACAGACCTCGGTAGCTCCCGGGTAGGCCCCCGGGTCGAGGTCGTCGCAGTCATTATCGTTGCCGACGTGCGTGGGCGGTGCGCTGCAGGCCGTCACGACTGGGCTGAGGCGTCCGTAGCCGTCACCGTCTGCGTCCAGGTACCAGAGGCTCTCGCCAGTGGCGCCCGCCTCGTCGATCTGCCCGTCGCAGTCGTCGTCGCTGCCGTTGCAGATCTCGGCCGCAGCCGGGTTTGCTGCCGGGTTGTTGTCGTCGCAATCTTCACAGGCGGCCACTCCGTCGAGGTCGACGTCGGCAAAGCCCACCGAACCATCGCAGTTGTAGTCGGCGGGATCGGCGCAGTCCGCTTCGATGGCGCCCGGATTGAAGGCCGGATCGCTGTCGTCGCAGTCCCCCGAATAGGCCGAGTAGCCGTGCGGCTGGCTGCAGGACTGCTGGGCGCTGGCCAGGCTTCCGTAGCCATCGCCGTCGTCGTCCGCATACCAGGTGGGTGCGTCCGCGGCATCGCTCTCGTCGACAGTACCGTCACAGTCGTTGTCAATGCTGTCGCACAGCTCGTCTGCACCGGGACTCACGCTGGCGTCCGCGTCGTTGCAGTCCGCGTCCTCGGGGAAGCCATCGCCATCTGCATCGACGGCGGGAGCGGACGTGTCGTCGTCATCACCGGCAGAGTCGTCATCACCGGCGGAGTCGTCATCACCGGCGGAGTCGTCATCACCGGCGGAGTCATCATCGCCTGAGTCGTCGTCCCCCGTCGTGTCGTCATCGCCGGTGGTGTCGTCATCGCCCGCGCTGTCTTCATCGCCTGTTTCCCCGCAACCGGACAGGGCAATCAGAAACAAGCCTGCAAGCAGGTAGAGAAGCGGGAGCCGTAGCAGCATGGGGTCCTCCTCCCGACGCGTTCAGGGCCGGCC
>CAZEIY010000511.1:0-3281 GCA_964512375.1 uncultured Rickettsiales bacterium
CTGTCCGCGTATAGGGCCGATCAGAGGCCTTATGTTCACTCTGCTGAGCTAGCGGCGATGGAAATCTGGACGCGGACCACGACAACGGATCGATCTGGATGACAGCGTGAGCCTGGGCCAGTACGGGGTAGGCGCCCCGCACTTTGAATGTGGAAGGAGTGTGTCAGAACCAGCTGCGGCCCGTGAGTGAATCGGTCCGACAGGGCCGGAACCCTGTCGGACCGATTGTCCTTTTTTGTTTGGCTAGCTCTTGTGGCTACTGTCCGCAATCGAAGGTAGGCACCTCTTCACACCAGCCGTCATCGCATGTCTCCCCGGCTTCAGTCGTGCGGAGCGAATGCGAAGCACAGGAATTGCCTGTGGCGTTGTCGCCTGCGCCGACCCGCACAGTCGTTTCGAGGCCGACGGGAATGCTGACGCAGTACTCACCTGCCGACGTGCGCGCCGAGAAGATCGGCGCGTTCGGGAAGCGATTGTCGAAACTCTCGACGAGGATTCCGCCGACAGCCTGGTTCCCGACAACAACAAGTCCGCTGGCGCAACTGGTGGACTCATATTGTCTGAGTTCCACCACGTTGGGGCAGCTGGTCTCACAGATGCCGACCGGCCCCGTGGGCGCTGGACGGAAACGAACCGGCTCGAAACCCTGGGGCGAACCGGGAGCGAAGACCCCATACGCCGTGGACGGCTGCCACAGCGGAACCGAGGTGCAGAAGCTTCCTTCCGCATCGGTCAGGGCATTGCCTGCATGGGGAGTGGCAATGTTGAGCCCGGCGACCGGTGCGCCGGTGCTATCGATTACCGTACCGGAGAGGCAGGTCATAGAGCCTGCGACCACGTTGCCGAAGTCAGCGACTCCACCGATTCCGGGAGCCGGGATGGGATCCTGACGCCATAGTTTCGGCTGCTGCGCGACCTCGTAGTCCACCTCGATGAAAAGCGAACGACCGTTGGGTCCCACAGGATTAGAGACCTGAGGCGGCACGGTAACCGAGAAGTTCCCCGCCGCGTCCGTCTGGGTTCGGATCATGTAGGTCTGGTCCGACGCGATCACCCGGACGGAAGCGCCGCCCAGTGGATCGCCCTGCCGGGTGGACACCCTGCCGGACGCGGTAGCAGAAACCTGCACGTCGTACGCGACCCAGGTGATGATCGGGTAGTCAGGATTCCCGGTAACCACCGCTCGCCAACGGCGCTGAGTGGTCGTGTTTCGCAGGGGAAGGCCCTGGATAGGGGTGAATTCCCAGACCTGCTGTCCACCGGCGAGCTCTACGATCCGACCGGCGTCCTCCTCGAGCCAGGTCTCCCGCTCGGGGTCGTAGCTCCAGTAAGGAACTGTGTCGCCTACCTGGAGATTCGAATTACTGGGAACATCGACGGAGATGCTGATTCCCGGACCAGCTTGTAGGGGCGCACCTTCGTCATCGGTCATCTCGAGTTGGAACATTCCGAAGGAGTACAGCAACACCTCTTCCCCTTGGGTACCACCAGCCCCTTCAGCACCATCAGCGAGGTATTGAGCGTTGGGCTCCGCCGTGAAGTTCGATGCTCCGCCGGTGGACGCAAGGACGACATTGCCTTCAGCAGCAGATCCAGCCACCAGGTCTACGAAATCTTGCGCATTTACAGCGGCCCAGTCGGCAGCAGTAAGCTCCAGGATCGGCGCTGAGGGATTTGCATCATCCCATGCCAACGCAGTGCCGCCAGCATCAGTGAAGAAGTCCACCAGGATGCCGTTACCTGCTGTCTGCTGGTAATCGCCTGCGCCCGTGACCGTGAGTTCTGCATCACTTACGGCATCGGGGAAGACCTGGGAGGCTTCGACGGCAGTGGCAAACGAGATGCCGCGGCCGTTGCCCGGTGAGGCGAGGAACTCTCCACCTTCGCCGAGCGGCTTGGTGCGGTCCCACACGGTCACCTCGAGGTGAACGATGCCGTCGTATGCTTCACCGTCCTCAGTCAAGATCGTCTGACTCGGTAGAGTGAACGAGTGAGTGTCGTCGATCTCGAACTCGGCTCCGTCATCAGCGGCGAAGTCCATCGAGAGGTCCACCGGCGCCATGGTCTGCGAGAAGAAGTTGACGCCGTCTTCGGTCGCCACCACGGAACCCTGAGTAGTCGCGTATCCAGGCTTGTAGAAGGTCATCACGACCTGCTGGCCGGGTTCTACTTCAGGAAGGGCGAACTGGCCGGCGGAATCGCTGTGGCTGATCACGCCGTCGAGCGTCTCCACCTCGACACCCTCGAGGGCGATGCCGAAGGGGTCATGTACATAACCTCTGAGGGTCTGGGTGTTCGAGTCGGAGGTCGCACTACCTCCGTCGACTGTGCCGATATTGGTCCACTGCCCGCTGAAAGCCTCTGAGTCTTGAGTCGCTGTAGGGTCCCAAATGCTTGCGCAACCGGCCATGAGCACGGCTACGGGAAGAACCCCTGCTGTAAAGATGGGTCTAAATGTCCATCCCTTCGTTGAAATAGTCATCGTTTTGCTCCAATTGCTTATCCGACCTTTCAGCCGGTATTTTTTTGTCCGACCCTGGGGCCGGGGTGAAGTTTTGGCGGTGCGCAGTTGCGCTGTCGGACCTCGAAACGGAGGGGGCGCTCATGGGAGCGCCCGCGTCAGTTCCAGGGACACGGCTGACTTCTGAACTGCCGGCTGATGCCGCAACGAGTGGGGCGAGCGGCGCGAGAAGGGGAAGATCGCTGGGCTGTGGGTGTGACGGAAACAGTGCGACGAGATTGCGAGAGCTCGTTGCGGCACGACGATGACGAACCTCTCTATGGATGTCATCGAGGCTCGATTCAGGGAGCGAATTGGCCATGTCAGTTATGAGCTTCGCCGATAACTCCGGCCTGGTCAATACATATTCTTGACATTTACTTAACACGTTCGCAACATATTCGACTCAGGCAATCGAACTGCTGCGAGCGATCCGCGCATTAAATGTCATGCGTATGTTTTGGAAAACACAGCCACGGGTCAGACGAGGACATTTGCACTGCGCCGGTTCACAGGGTGACATCGGTTCCCAAGGAACGGCGCGGGCTCTGTGATACTGGCGTAGAAAGTCGGTTCAAATCTACGCATCGCGGGCTGCACGATAGGTGGCTCGGCTGGACATCACCGGCAACAACAACGGTTGCTGACTCCAGCTCAGCAGAGTCAACATAAGGTGCTTGCCTCATCAAGTGTTGTTGGATCTCGGTTCCGCCTCCGAACCCCGTCGTGTCCCAAAACTCGATCGTGGTCTCAGTCCATCGATCAGGAGCAGGCGGGAAAT
>CAZEIY010000512.1:0-3280 GCA_964512375.1 uncultured Rickettsiales bacterium
GTGCACCTGGATTGACGGCGCTCCTGTGACCGATGACATACTGCTCTGCCGAGGAGTGCTGTGTCCGCCCGGTCTGAAGTGTTTTGAAGGCGGGTGTATTGAGCCAGGTACCGGGCTTCCCTATTCAGACTGCACAAGCGGAGCTGATTGCCCGATCAATTCGGGGTGCCTGCCACGAACTGAACAGGGTTCGGACGCGACCTGTGCGTGGTTCTGTCAGGACTTCCCCTGTCCCGATGGCTTCGATTGCAACGAGAAGTACTTTACCAACGAGCACACGGGCACCGTGGTTACTCATCTTCTCTGTGAGCCAGAGGGCATGGATAAGAATCAGGAAGGTCAATCCTTTGACTGTCGTCAAGAGGCCTGCCCAGAGTGTGAGGATGATATCGACAACGACAGTGACGGGCTGATTGACTGCAAGGACCCCAGCTGTAGCCAGTTCTGTGATTCTCCGCACTAACAGGGCGCTTGTTGCCGATAAGCCACCGGCTCGGGCTATTGGGTTGGGTGGGTGCCTGGCAGGGCCCCCGAGAAGTCGCTCGTGTAGCGGGCAATCCCATAGGTCACCCCGGCGATGTAGAGCGGTCTTGTTGGTTGGCCGGGTCCGCACCTGTTCCCGCCAGGAGCACGAAATTCTGGGCAGCGGGAACCGCGTAGCGGGAACCGACGCCCCCGGCACCACTAACTGCTGGTCGGCACCGGTGTACTGCAGCGCTTCAGCCACCCAGACAAGAGCAGCAGAGTCACCGTCGTTCGACTGAAGTCGTGCTCAAGCTGTGTAGCGATCGACCAGCGGATACAGTTCTTCGTCCTCCCGCTTGATTCGCATCTTCAGCACCCGCAGCAATCCCTTGGTTTCTGCGATGAACTTCTTCGGACTCTTTTCGACCAGCGATGCGCTTGACCAGTCTTCTACATAGGACCGAAATGTCCGATCGAGGCCCCCCACCCTCTTCTTAAGCAATTGGGCCATGGCTCGCACGCTCTCCACCTTGTGAGTAACCAGTTGCGGGTAGATGATGTCGTCTTCTCTATCGAGGTGGGTTACCAGCCTGACCGCGAGGACACCCAGAATTTCGCATGTGGGGGAAGCATCGACAGCGAGGGCTTCAGCCGTCGAGCAGACCCTCAAGTTGGGTGACTAACTCAACGATGTCTTGATGGTCTTGACGAAACGGACTGCTATCGACCATTCTGGCTCCTCCTACGAGCAGGTCTACGCAATTTGTTGGCCTAAAGACTATCACTCCCATTAAGGGCCCTACAAATTGTTCGGGAAGGGTCACCTCCTCAGTTTGCGGGTGTTGATCTTCATCGTCGCCAGTGCGGGGGTCTCCCCCAACGCCATCGCCTGCTGCAAGGTGCTGGAGGACCTATCCCTTCCCTCGGAGCCACAATGGCCGACATCTCAGAACTCGCAGCTCGTCAACTGGCCGCCTACAACGCATCGGATCTCGACGCCTTTGTGGCCTGCTACCACGAAGATGTCCTGGTTATGAACGGTGAAGAGGAGACTCTCCGTGGTCGGGAGGCCTTCCTCGAGCGCTACCGCGGGCTCTTCGAAGGTTGGTCTTTTGGTGCGGAAGTACCCAAGCGGCTCCACCTGGGCCAGCACTGCGTCGACTACGAGACCTGGTGGCGGATTGCCCCTGACTCGGGAGAGCGTTCTGAGGGAGTCGTGCTCGTGCGCTATATGGAACGGGACGACCTGATCGGACTGGTTCAGTTCTTGGGGTGATTTCCACGATCGGGCCACCGGCTGACGGCCCCCCTGCCCTGGTCACCAGGTGCAGCGATCACCAGCCATGCCATACTTCCCCGCAATGCCGCACGCCACTTCACTGCATGAGTCCCGCGCCACCTCGAACCTGAAGCGGAACCTCTTCCGCTTCAAGTTCGAGGACCCAAGCTTGGAGACCACCTGGCAGGAGGACCGTCTGGCCGTCTTTCAGCGGGTCAACCAGAGGGCGGCGCTGGTCTTCCTGCTGATGTGCGGGGTCTTCGTCGTCGTTGACCTGCTGACGTTGTCCTCTCCCCCCAGCGTCCTCTTCGCCCGCAGTGCAAGCGTCGGACTGGGCCTCGGCAGTTACTACGTCTGGGGCCGCATTCGCAGCGTGCGTGTCGGCGATTGGCTGATGTTTCTAGGTCTCGCGTTTGCGGGGATGCTGGTGTGGTACCAGATCTTCTTAGAGCTACCCATCGAGACTGTCCGGGACTACTGGATGGTCACCAGTGCACTGCTTCTTGTAGGGGTCTTCGTACTGCTCGAGATGCCGCTTCCGGTTCGCATCCTGCTGGCCTTCCTGATTCTCTGTCACAGCCTGGCAGCCTGTGCGCTGCTCTCCATGCCCCTCGAGGAGATCATCCTGGCAGAAGTGCACCTTGTCTGCATCGCTGCTATCGGTTGGGTGGCTGCCTGGCAGGTGGAGCTGGCACGACGCCTGTCCTTCGCTCGCCGGCTGGGAGTCGAGTATGAGAAGGCTCGAACCGTCAGCCTGCTACGTAACATCCTCCCCAGCCCCATCGCCGATCAGCTGCTGGGCTCTCCGGACACCATCGCCGAACGACACAGCGATGTCGCCGTGCTGTTTGCTGACATCGTCGGCTTCACACCCCTGGCCTCGGCTCTCGAAGCAGAGCGTGTAGTCGAGGTCCTCGACCGTGTCTTCAGCGAGTTTGACGAGCTTTGTGAACGCCACGGCATCGAGAAGATCAAGACGATCGGAGATGCCTATATGGCTGCTGGAGGGGTGCCCAGCGGGGATGGGGCGCAGCTGGAGACCATCGTGTCGCTTGCCCTGGACATGCTTCAGGTCGTCGAGACCGTGGGCAAGGACCTCGACACCGATCTTCGCCTCCGAATCGGGGTCCACGCAGGCCCCGTTGTCGCTGGTGTCATCGGGCGACGCAAGTTCATCTATGACCTCTGGGGCGACACGGTGAACACGGCATCGCGAATGGAGGCTCACGGCGAACCAGGGAGGGTGCAGGTCACCGAGGATATCGCGCAGCGCCTGGGAAGCTCTTTTCAACTCGAGCCGCGCGGCAGTATCGAGGTGAAAGGTAAGGGCCCGATGACCACCTACTTTGTCACACGGACATCCTCTTGAGCCTCGTCCACGCCAGTTGCAGTGGTTGCACCACGACCACCGGAGACAACCGCACCGGCTCCGATTGAACCCTGGCTGCGCTAGTCTTCGTGTTCGGAGGCCCCGATGGAAATCAAGAAGCTACGGATTGTTTTGCTCGCCTGCTCGCTCCTCATCGGGCTCCCAGG
>CAZEIY010000513.1:0-3277 GCA_964512375.1 uncultured Rickettsiales bacterium
GGGCAGTAGCTAAGACCGCTCCCATTGCTCTGGGGGCCACCTTGGAGGGCTGTTCGCCGACGCCAGCGCCATCCCAGGCGGCGACTTCAGCGACGGTCTGTTCTTCGGCGGCGGCATGGAACTGCTGTTCGACCAGATCGTGGCCATGTTCTCGGTGGTCGTGCTGTCCTTCGTAGTCACCTGGGTCCTAGCCAAGGTCCTGGACATGACCATCGGTCTGCGCGTCGACGACGAGACCGAGCGGGCGGGTCTCGACCAGACCTTGCACGCCGAGTCGGCCTACAACGAATCTACCGCCAGGTCAGTCGTGATCTGAGTTCGTCAAGTAGACGGGGTTGGACTGGTCAGGCGTCCGACGGTCAGTGCTGTCCGTGCCCGTGGTCGACCCCACACACGCACGAGAGCCCATTGACACGCTGACGGTCCCGTAGGTACGATCCCGCGCAGGCTGGACTAGAAAAAGGTCGTGCATCGTGCGAAGAGTCCCATTCCGAGTTGCGTCGGTGGTTGCGTGTTTGTTCCTTGTAGCCGCTGCATGCGGCAGCGAAGCTGAAGAGGCGGCGCCTGCTGCCACGACAAAGGCACCTGCTGCGGCTACGACGACTGCGCCTGCGGGGCCCAGCGGCACTGTCACCATGGGCTTTAGCGACTTTCCTGCTTCGATGGACCTGAACGCGACGTTCCGCTCCTCTCTGCAGCAGGCCTACGTCCAGTCGGGTGACGCACTTGTTTTCGTGGATCCCCAAGGGAACATGCTCCCCGCCCTGGCGGAATCATGGGAACCGATCGACGACACCACGTGGGAATTCAAACTCAAGACGGGCATCAAATTCCAAAACGGCGAGGAAGTGACGGCCCAGGACGTGAAGTTCACCTACGACCGGGTGATGGCCCAACCGGAGAAGTTTACGGTCGCCACCAGGATTGTCACCCTTGAGTCGACCGAGGTAATCGATGACAGCACTGTTCGCTTCCACCTGAACCAGTCGGATCCGCTCTGGGTTGGGCGCACATGGCCGATCCTCATCGTGCCTGAGGGGTACGCGACCGAGGTCGGCGACGATGTATTCGCCCAGAACCCGATAGGCACCGGACCCTTTCAGGTGGTCGAGTTCGAGCCGGACATCCGGATGGTACTCGAGGCCGTTGAAGGTAGCTGGCGAGGGGCACCAGCGGCACAGCGCATCGAGATGAGTCTCGTGCCAGAGCCTGCGGCGCGGGTGAGCGCTCTGAGGTCTGGCCAGCTCGATATCATTCGCGACCCCCCACTCGACCTCATCGCCGGTTTGGAAAGCGACGGGTTCACTATCGATGCGGTGCCTCGCTGGACCGTCAATCTCCTTGAGTTCGGGGAGCAGTCGATATTCGACGACAACAGGGTTCGTCTGGCGTTCAACTACGCCGTCGACAAGCAGCTCATCGTGGATCGCGTGTACTTCGGGCTCGCCCAGCCGGCACCTGCCCAGATGGCGCCCGCCGGCGTGACGGGTAACAACCCAGCCATCTCCGCCTACCCGTTCGATCCGGACCGCGCCGCGCAGTTGCTCGAAGACGCCGGCTGGATTCTCGATGCAGCGAGCGGCTTCCGGATGAAGGACGGTGAACGTCTATTTGTGCGGGCTGAATACGCAGCTGGCGACGCCTTCAACCTCGGTGAGAGTGCGACCACTCAGGCCGTGGCCCAAATGCTGAAGGATGTTGGCGTGGAAGTCGAGTTGGCGGAGTCCGAGCGGTCGGACTACCTGCCACGGCTCATCGGACCCCAGGAGCGCGTCGAGCTCAGCCACGGAGGTTGGAACTCTGTGCCCATCCCCGATGCCGACTTCGTCTACTCGAACTTCTCGTGCGTAGAACGTCCGGACCGTTATCACAACTGCAATCCGGACAACGCCACATTCGAGGACCTGTATGCAGAGCAGAAGAAGGAGCTCGATCCGCAGAAACTACAGGCCATCTGGGTCGCTATATCAGAAAACTTGTTCGATCGGCCAGAGGGAATCATCCTCGTGCAGCCGTTTGAGATCTATTTGTACGGCCCCGACGAGACAGGCTCGATCCAGAACCACCCGGCGAGGATTGAACTGATGGATGGTGTGACAACAAGTAACGGCTAGATGGCTGTCCGCAAACGGCTCCATCGCAGGAACCGTTTGCGGACCAGTCGACCGGGCTGATAGATGTCGTTACTGATGCTCGTTGCCAAGAGGGCCATACAACTTGGCGCAGTGCTCATTGGAATCGTTACGCTGCTGTTCTTTCTTTTGCGCGTCTCAGGGGATCCTGTACTTGCCCTGTTGGGTCCCGATGGTGTCACCTCGCAGGAGGCCGTGTAAGACATCCGCAGTCTATATGGGTTCGACAAACCCCTGATCGTTCAGTACGGCATCTACATGCAGAACATGCTCACTTTCGATCTCGGTGACTCGATCTTCCAAAGCCGCCCTGCCTTGACGATTGTCGTGGAGAAAGCTCCGCTGAGTCTGATCCTTGCATCCCTATCGATGCTCACTGCCATCATCGTTGGGCTAACACTTGGCATCTCCGCGGCGGTTGCCCCTTCACGGATCTTGCGAACACTGCTGTCGACCGTGTCGGTCATTGGCCAATCGGTTCCAGTGTTCTTCTTGGGCCTGGTGGGCATACTTGTATTTGCGGCGACTCTTAAGTGGCTGCCGGCATTCGGCTTCAACGGACCTAGCTCCCTCATCATGCCAGTGTTCGCTTTGTCCCTTCTGCCGATGGCACGCGTGGCGAGGCTGTCGAGGGCCAGCATGACGGAGGTTTTGCAACAGGACTACATCCTGACGGCCCGGAGCAAGGGCGTGCGGCCATGGGGTGTCATCACCAAGCACGGGATGAGGAACATGTTCATCCCCGTGCTAACCTTGATCGGCTACGACATCATTCAGCTCTTCGGTACGATGACGATAGGCGAGGTGGTGTTTGGCTGGCCCGGAATCGGTAGTCAACTGGTTCGGTCTGCCAGCCAGCGCGATTTCGCCGTGGTGCAGGCAATTGCACTGGCCGTCGCGACGGCAGCGGTTGTCATCACGCTGTTGGTGGAGATCGTGTACCGGATCTTGGATCCAAGGTTGCGAGGCGCCGCCTGATGGATTCGACAGGCCGTGGGGCTGATAGCAGGCGGCGGCTAGGGCTCTTTGCCTTTCTCAAAGATCCGCGGGTGATCGTCGCTCTTCCCATCTTGGCCCTGATGGTGGTCTTGGCGGTCTTCGCCGGTTCCATCAGCCCATATGATCCGAACGAGCAGCGACTGCGA
>CAZEIY010000514.1:0-3271 GCA_964512375.1 uncultured Rickettsiales bacterium
GATCTCGCTCGGGCACCGCCATCGCTTCGCGAAGCCTGCGTAGCATTTCCCACGCGGTCTCGTAGCGCTTCAAACCAAGTCTTGCTTGCAGTTGTCTTGCCGAAATCCCCGAGCTGCTGGTCGCAACCAACCAGGCGGCAAAGAACCAACGAGTAAGAGGCTGCCTTGAGCGGTGCATGACGGTACCGGCTGTCACTGAGACCTGGCGGCGGCAGTCTTTACACTTCCAGAGTGCACGCCCCGAGAGCCAGTACGCTTCCCTGCCTCCGCAGGATGGGCAACGGAATCCATCGGGCCATCGGCACTGGGCGAGGTAACGCCTGCAGTTGTCCTCGGTCGAAAAGGACTCCGTGAACTTCTCGAGGCTCGTGGGAAAGCTCCCATCAGAGAGCACTGATGCATTGAAGGTCATGATTGGGTTCCCTTGCTGTCCGGTGGTGAGCCAACCGGACACTGCGGACCGCGAAGGTCCGAGACCATGGACCCAACGAGTCCGCAGTGTCCGTGGCTAATCACCGGCCTCGCCGCCATGACAGGGCGAGGACGGGTTGGGGAGGAGGTCTTCGTGTTGCTGGAGCCAGTGTGCTGCAGAGTTCTCATTCGCTCGTTAGCGAGCCGACCGGGCACTGCGGACCCAGAGGTCCGAGACCATGGACCCATCAGGGCCGCAGTGTCCGTGGCTTCGTACCAGCCCCGCGACCATGACGAAGCGAGAGCTGGATTAGGATTCGGTAGGAAGATCTGATGAGGCTGTCGACCTGGGTCGCTGGACGGATCACCCCACCGGTAGCAGTGGTAGGACAAAGTCGCGCCCAACAAAAACGGGCCTGACCGTCCTTCACCCGACACCGATCGGTGCACCGGCGGCCCTCGGAAGACTCGCGGTTCTCCTCGGCTGCGCCCCGGGGGGCTTAGGATTGGGTGGATACAGGCCATCTCGTGGGCTCGCCTTTCTCGCCACCTGGATCGCTCAGATCTGGCGGCTGTCCGTTTCGGGTAGATGCTCATTTACTCGCCACTCGCCATGGGTGGCCGTCGCCACGCCCTTGCGTGACTTGCCCGCAGCCCGAGTAGGGACTGAAAACTTGCAGCTGGCTGACGTCGAGTGTTGAAGCGGTCCTGGTATTCGTGAAGAACTCTGCTGATGTTGTCTTCGGTGACCTTTTCAGCTCTCGATGCGAGCCAGTCACCGAGGTCCTCAAAGACCCGGTGGATTCGCGGCAAGTCCCTGACAGGACTGCCGCGTCCCGGCTTGACGACCGAAATGTGCTCGTATCCCAATGAGTTCAGAGGTCGGTAGCCCAACAATGAGTCAGTCAATACAGTCGATGTTCGCGACTGGATATTCGATGACACGAAGTCCATCAAGCTGGCCGATGACAGATCGCTGGCCGCGGAGAGCCTGACTCTTCCAACTCCGCGGCCTCGCACCTCTGCTGCGCCGAGGATGATGATGTCGCCGGAGACTGCCGGCAGCCCGCGGAGTCGAAACTCTTCTCCACAGAGTGCTGCTTCATCGACCTCGACCTCTCCTGTGAGTGACCCCGATTCAGGTGCACCGAGGGATTGCCGCAGCCGCCGGAGCATGCCCCAGGCGATCTCGTAGCTCTTGATGTTGAGAGTGCTCTGCAGTTGCTGGGCCGAGGGGCTCTCGCCCAGGCTTGCCACCATCCAGGCGGCCAGGAACCACTCGCTTAGAGGCTGTCCACTGCCATCCATAGGTGTTCCGGTGGTCAGGGGCACCAGCTCCGCGCACTTCGTGCACTTCCAGTTCCCGCTGTGGTCGTTCCACCAGGCCTTGTCGTTGTCGCAGGCGGGGCAGTGAAAGCCAGCCTTGCTCTGCTGCCGCATCAGGTAGTTGCGGCAGTCCTGTTCCCTCGAGAAGCGAGCGAGAAACTCGGGCAGCGTCGTCGGGATGACCGGGGACACTGTATTGGTCTTTGCAGTGTTCATCGTCCTCTTCCCTTCTGGAGCCAGCGGATTCGCATCCGCGCTTGTTGCTCCGCCTCGCTCGTTACTGACAACCGCCCCCTGGTCTGTGTCCAGGGTTCGGGACTCATTCAGCGCCCCTGGATTTGCGGGCGCACCTCTCCTGTGGACCGGGCTACCTGGGGTAACCGGCCGTCCTGGAAGCGACAGCTAGATGCCTGCTGCCGCTACCGTCCCCGACCGTGGTGGCCGCCCTGAGGGCGACCACCGGGCCGAGGGGTACTCTCTATTGAAGGAGCTGCAGCGCTGACTGCGAGCTCTGGTTTGCTTGTGCGAGGACAGCTATGCCTGCCTGTTGGAAGACGGTATTTCGCGTCAGATCGCTCGTCTCGGCCGCAAAGTCCACGTCTCGAATGCGACTCTCGGATGCGACCAGGTTCTCGGTATACGACTGAGTGTTGTGCAGGGCAGAGGTAATAGCGTTCTGCTTGGCACCATAAGCGGCTCGGCTTGTGTTTATGCTGGTCAGCGCCGTGTCGACCAGGGCGATCGTGGTTCTGGCGGCGGCAGCGGTATTGACGTCCACCGTCGCGGGTGGGACACCAAGAGTCGCTGTTCTACCGTCCTGCATGTTGAGAGTGATCTGGTCGTTGGCAGCAACGTTGTTGATGCCCACCTGGACGATGACTGCTGGAACAGAGCCATCACTCAACTTCAGGCCGTTGAACTCGGCCGAGTTGGCGATCCGGTCAACCTCTGTCTGTAGTGCTAAGAACTCCGTCTGAATGTACGTACGCTCAGTAGAAGCAATCACATCCGAAGCGGACTGAACTGCCAGTTGACGCATGCGCATGAGGTTGCCTGCGATCTCACCAAGAGAGGCTTCTGCAGTCTGGATGACGCTGATGCCATCGTTCTGATTGCGCATCGCCTGCCTGAGGGACTGAATCTCCGAGCGCATGCTCTCGGACATGCCAAGACCAGCTGCATCATCAGCTGCGCGGGTGATGCGCATACCTGAGCTGAGGTGATCAAAGTTAGCTGCCAGCCTCTCCTGGGTACGGCTGAGGTGCTTTTGTGCGAACACAGAGGAAAGATTTGTGTTGATTCGAAGTGCCATGGTCTTCTCCTTGGGCTGACGGTGTCGCACGGAAATACCCGTTAACAACGCCTGCAACTTGTTGTTTTTACAAAGGCCTCAAATAGATCTCGATTGGGTCTTTTTGGTCTCGACCGGCTCGAGAGGTTGGGGGTTGAGGGAAGTAGAAAGTCTCGTTGTTAGAAAGTTTGATTGGTCTCGTTACATGTGACCTATCGGAGTGGGGGGGGACGCACGGCCTAT
>CAZEIY010000515.1:0-3264 GCA_964512375.1 uncultured Rickettsiales bacterium
TGTATGCCGCCCGTCCCGGAATGATTATCGGCAAGCGATGCGCTGGTCTCGAGGATCTCAAGCGTGAACTCCATAAGGAGATCGGCACAGAGGTCTTCTTGAACATCATCGAGGTGCGCAAGGTGGAACTCGACGCCAAGTTGGTGGCCGAGAACATCGCAGCGCAGCTCGAAAAGCGCGTGTCCTTCCGCAGGGCCATGAAGAAGGCTGTTCAAGGCACGATGCGAGCTGGCGCCGAGGGCGTCCGTATCCAGTGCTCTGGTCGCCTCGGTGGTCGTGAGATGGGTAGCCGCAATTGGTATCGCGAGGGTCGAGTACCCCTGCACACGCTCCGAGCCGACATCGACTACGGCCTGGCCGAGGCGGTGACCACTTTTGGAGTCATTGGAGTGAAGGTCTGGATCTTCAAGGGAGAGATTCTCCCTGGTAGTGAAGAAGCCTAGTCCCAAGGAACCGGAACAATGCTTAGTCCCAAGAGAATTCGACATCGCAAGGTACAGAAGGGCAAGCGCCGCGGCATTGCTCGCCGTGGCAGCAAGGTCAGCTTCGGTGAGTTCGGCCTGCAGGCTCTCGAGGCCGGCTTCCTGACTGCTCGTCAGATTGAGGCGGCTCGTATTGCCATGACCCGTCACGCCAAGCGTGGTGGCAAGGTCTGGATCCGCATCTTCCCCGACAAGCCCCTGAGCAAGAAGCCTGCCGAGACCCGTATGGGTAAGGGCAAGGGCGCTCCAGAGTACTGGGTGGCCCCGGTCAAGCCAGGTCGCATGCTCTACGAGATGGGCGGCGTTTCCGCCGAGGTCGCCAAGCGCGCTCTCGAGCTCGCCGGCCACAAGCTGCCGATCGCGGTGCGTATCGTCGAGCGGGAGGATTGGGCATGAACACCGCAGATCTCAGAACTCTTGATGACAAGGGCCTTCTGCTTCGTCGCCAGGATCTCCTGGGCGAGTTGGCCTCTCTGAAGTTCCGCAACGGCACCGGGCAGCTCGATCAGACTGCGGGCCTTCGCGGTGCTCGCCGTGCATTGGCGCGGGTAAATACGCTCATTCGCGAACGTGAACTGGACAAGAGCCTCTCCAAAGGAGGTCTCGAACGCGAGGTGGGTTCCCTTGAGGGCGAGGGTGCGGTTGCAGCCGCATTTCGTCGTCACATGGGTCACACCAGCGAGAACGGGTAGTTGCTATGAACACCGAAACTGAGACCGTCCGCCGCAACAAGCGCTCCATGCAGGGCCTTGTGGTGAGCGACAAGATGGAAAAGACCGTGGTCGTCCGCGTGACGCGACAGGTCAAACATCCTCGCTACCGCAAGTACATGCGGATCTCCAAGAAGTACATGGTCCACGACGAGAGTGGGTCCTGTGGTATTGGCGATCTGGTAACGATCGTCGAGAGCCGCCCGCTTAGCCGCAATAAGCGCTGGCGTCTGCGCTCCATCGACAGGAAGGCAGTTGGGTAGAGAGCCATGATCCAGTCAGAATCCACACTTGAGATCGCCGACAACTCTGGCGCTAAGAAAGTCCTCTGCATCAAGGTGCTGGGCGGCTCGAAGCGCAAGTACGCTTCGGTTGGCGATATCATCAAGGTCACCGTCAAGGAAGCCGCGCCTAACAGCAAGGTGAAGAAGGGCACAGTGACCCGTGCAGTGATTGTACGAACAGCCAAGGAGCTGCGTCGCGCTGACGGTTCCTATATCCGCTTCGACAGCAACGCCGCTGTTCTTCTCAACGTTGAGAACGAGCCTGTCGGAACTCGAATCTTTGGGCCTGTCGCTCGCGAGCTTCGCGCAAAGCGCTTCATGCGCATCGTCTCTCTTGCTCCCGAGGTGCTGTGATGAGTTCGAACAAGAAGAGTTGTCGCCTCCGTCAGGGAGACACCGTTCAGGTCCTCTCCGGTGCCCACAAGGGCGCCGTGGGTCAGATCACCTCCTTCAAGAAGGACCGTAGTAGGGCCTTTGTTGAGGGCGTGAACAAGGTGAAGCGTCATGAGAAGCCCATGCCTGCTCTCGGCCGCACTGGCGGCATCATCGAGAAGGAGGCGTCCATTCACATCTCGAACCTCAGCCTGGTAACGGCTGAAGGTCAACGGACCCGAGTCGGCTACAAGCTACTTGCTAATGGCCAGAAGGTCCGCGTTGCTCGCCGTACTGGCGAGGAAGTCTAGTTCGGTTTCGGACTGGACAAGGAGGTTTTAATGGCGCAGCCAAGACTTAAAGACAAGTACAACGACGACGTGAAGTCGGCGCTCACCGAGGAGTTCGCCTACGCGAACCCCATGATGGTGCCCAAGCTCTCCAAGATCGTGATTAACGTGACCATGGGTGATGCGATTCAGAACGTGAAGCTCCTCGAGACCGCGGCCGAAGAGCTTGCTGCGATTACGGGGCAAAAGGCGAGCATTCGCCGCGCTCGTCGTTCCATCGCTAACTTCAAGCTCCGTGAAGGGCAGCCCCTGGGTGTGGCGGTAACGCTTCGCCGCGCCCACATGTGGGAGTTCATGGACCGTCTGATTTCGTTGGCTATGCCACGGATTCGTGACTTCCGGGGTATCTCTCGCAAGGCCTTTGATGGTCGCGGGAACTATGCCCTCGGGCTCAAGGAGCAGATCATCTTCCCGGAGGTCGACTACGACAAGGTCGACCGAATCCACGGGATGAGTATTGCATTCGTTACTACGGCAAAGACCGATGCTGAAGGGTTGTCCCTGCTCTCTGGGCTGGGCATGCCGTTCCGCAGCCACTGAGAACGAGACTGAGGATATGGCCAAAACCAGCAAAGTTGCCGCTTGGAAGCGCGGTCCAAAATTCAAGGTACAGCACCGCAACAGGTGCAGAGTATGTGGTCGCCCGCGCGGCTACTTGCGCAAGTTCGAGCTGTGCCGCATCTGTTTCCGGAACCTGGCTCTCGAGGGAAAGATCCCCGGTGTCATCAAGTCCTCCTGGTAAGGAGGCACTCAGTCCAAGGTCTGCGTTTTCGCAGAAACCAGGTCTGGGAAGGAGCAAGACATGGGAATGACAGACCCCATCGCAGATCTTCTGAGTAGGATTCGCAACGCGCAGGGCGCACGGCACGACATTGTCTCAGTGCCTGCCTCCAACCTGAAGAAGTCTGTGCTTGAGATTCTCAAGCACGAGGGCTTCATTGCGGACTACACCCTAGATGACAGTGGCCCGCAGGGCTCGTTGAGCGTGTATCTCAAGTACGACAAGGACGTGAAGCCGATCATCCTCGGCCTGAAGCGCATCAGCAGTCCAGGCTGCCGTTCTTAC
>CAZEIY010000516.1:0-3260 GCA_964512375.1 uncultured Rickettsiales bacterium
CGCTTCGAGGTAAACGGATACGGCTGGTTCAACGTTTGGAGCTTCAGCGGAACGAGCATGAAAGACAGTACGGTTCAGCCCTGAACGGAGGCCGAAAGTCGACCATCAACCGGCCCGTCCTTTCGTGGCAGCCGAAAGCACCCTGCCTACGGCCTCGCAGGTATCAAACATCTCGGCCTCACCCAACATGCAGTGCACGTGGAACATGAGCGATGTCTCGCCCAACTCAGCGGCTACAGGAAGTGGCTGAGGCGGCAACAAGTCATACTTGGAGAAGGCCTTCTCTTTATAGATCTCGCTGCAGCTTCCTGAGAAAGCGGGTACTCCCAAAGCTTCTATTTCGTCGGTGATGCGTGCACGACTCCAACCGGGTGCAAGACGCTCGGGTCGGAGATAGCAGTAGAAACGATAATAGGCATGCATCAAGCCAGGACGAGGCTTCGGCACGCGCACCAAGTCGAAGTCGGCGAAGTACTGCATCAACTGGGACGCATTCCTCCGGCGAGCCTGCAGCCATGAATCAACCACCTTCAGGGCCTCGCGGCCGACCGCCGACTGCACCTCAGTCATGCGGAAGTTGGTCCCGAAGTCCTCATGTAGCCAGCGAAAGCCGGGAGGATGGTGCTTGTGGTGCACGGCGTCGTAGCCCTTGCCATGCTCCTTGAAGGACCACAAACGCTTGAACAGGTCCTCATCGTTACAGGTAACCATCCCACCCTCACCAGCCGTAGTGATGATCTTGTCCTGACAGAAGGAAAACGCGGCAAGGTGACCGAGGCTGCCAACCATCTTTCCGTCGAGGAGCGCCCCGTGGGCCTGGGCGGCATCTTCAATAACTAGCAGGTTGTGCGCTTCAGCCAGTTCCATGAGCGGCCCCATCTCGATAGGCCACCCCGCGAGGTGAACAGCGATGACGGCTCGCGTACGCGAACTGAGCACCTCCTGGACCGTCGCGGCGCTGATGTTGCCGCTCTCACGTTCCACATCGGCAAAAACGGGAGTCGCTCCCATTCTCACGATGGCGCTAGCTGACGCCACAAAGGTCCGCGGAGTCACCACCACCTCGTCACCTGGTGCAATGCCGATTGCGTGAAGCGCCGCCTCAAGAGCCACCGTTCCATTGGCCATGGCGACGGCATGCTTTGCTCCGACCCAGGTGGCAAACTCTGCTTCGAAGTGCCTGCCATGATCACCGGTCCAGTAATTGACTCGACCGGAGCGAAGCACAGCAGCCCCTGCCTCGACCATCTCTTCGGTGAACTGAGGCCAGCCGGGAAATGGCTCTTCTCGTATCGGGGAAGAATCGGCCGCCATCAGAACTGAACGCTTCCACCGCCGGAACGCGCCAGTTCAGCTGCAGCGATGGACACCCGGCTCACCTCAACCAGCTCATCGAAAGGAATCGGAGAAGCACCGGCGCTCCCCAAGGCCGCAACGAAGCCGGCGATAGCCGCAACATGTCCCTTGTCTTGCTTGCGCAGATTCAACTTTCGAAAACCAGGCCATGACCAGGCCTGCAGCGTCCTGAAGTCACCAAGTTGCAAGACTCGACCCGCAGCAAAGACCTCGAGTCGCTCTTTGGGGAATGCCTTTGACCCATTACCAAGATAGTGCACCGTTCCCACCGAACCGTTGGCGAAAGTCAGCGTAATCGACGTCTTGTCTTCGGTTATCTGCAATCCACCAACGCGTCCCAATGAAGCCGCATGACAAGAAGTGACCGAACTCCCCGCCAGGAATCGAAGCAAGTCGATGAAGTGGCAGCCCTCGCCCACGATACGCCCACCCCCGGAGTGCGGATCGTGCACCCAGGAATCTCCTGGGATGATCCCAGCGTTGACCGTCATCACAAAAGAACAAGGCTCTTCCACCGCATCAACAAGCTGCTTGATTCGCACCACCTGCGGTGCAAAACGACGGTTGAAGCCCACCATAACCAGCGGAGAGGACGCCCCCTCCCAAGCGGCGATCACCTCGTCCAATTGCTCATTCGTGACCGCCAGGGGCTTCTCTACAAAGACCGCCTGGCCTGCCTCAAGCGCTCGCACCGTCAGTGAGGCATGAGAGTCGTGACGAGTCATAATTACAACCGCGTCACAGTGCTCATCACCGAACACCTCATCCACATCCGTGCTCGAACGGTCGAAGTCGAACTTATTGGCCATCTTCTCGGCGCTCACCCCAGCACTGCTAACAATCGTGCGCAGGGAAGCGCTCGTCTTACTCAGATTGGGCAGCATGATCCTCGAACTAAAGTTGCCCGCCCCGATCACCGAGATCCTGCAATCCGTCTCGGTCCGCTGCGCATGGCCGCGTTCTTTGAGCCGCGCCAGGAGACCGCCGGTCGCTGGCTGCTCAACCTCAGGATAGGAGATCAATGCCCCGAGAATCTTCTCGCCGCCACCGAGAAGACGATAGAGATCAACAGCCCTCTCGATGGACTCGCGATGTGAGATCAGCGATGAAACCTGCAGGCCACCATCGGCGAGCAGCTGAAGGACTGCCTGGAAGTTGCGCTGTTCAGTCCAACGCACGAATCCAAAGGGATAGTCATGGCCGCGCTGCTCGTATTCCGCGTCGTAGCGGCCAGGACCGTACGAACAGGACACCTGGAAGGAGAGCTCCTTCTCGTAGAAATCCGCTCGATTCAGCTCGAGGCCTGTGACGCCCACCAGGATGATGCGCCCTCGCTGCCGACTCATCTGCGCAGCCTGGTGCACCGGCTCACTGCTCGAGGTAGCCGCTGTGAGCAGGACAGCATCAACCCCACGACCGTCGCTAAGCGACATCGCAGCAGCCACCGGATCGCCACCCTCAGCAGGGCAGACCACCTCGATGCCGTAGCTCGTGGCCATCTCACATCGAGAGGCGTCGAGGTCGACTCCCAGGACCCGACAACCAGCAGCCTTGAGCATCTGAGTGGTTAGCAGACCGATAAGACCCAGCCCCACCACCACAACGGACTCGCCCAGGGTCGGCGCAGCCAGACGAATCCCCTGCAATGCGATCGAGGCAAGCACAGTGAAGGCTGCGTCCTCGTCACTCACCCCGTCCGGGATCCGTGCGCACAGCCGGTGGGGCACCACCACCACCTCAGCATGGGGACCATTGGAAGCCACCCGATCACCCACAGCAAATTCGGTGACTCCTGCCCCGACTGCCTCAACGACACCGGCGTTGCAATAGCCCAGTGGGATCTCGCTATCGAGCTTGGCCTGGACCGCCTCCAGGGTAGGAAACAGTCCATCACTACGCACCTT
>CAZEIY010000517.1:0-3247 GCA_964512375.1 uncultured Rickettsiales bacterium
TCTTGGGAGCAGGCGCTCCGCTTCAGCCAGCGGCGCGCGGGCGGGCGAGCTACCCCGCACGTCCTTGACCTCAACCACAGAGAAGGAGCAGAGGCGAGACAGGCGACGCGCGTAGTCCTCGCACAGCATCTTATGACTGGAGTTGCGCAGTCGCCCAACAGCCAAAACAGTGATCTTCACTTCACCTCAGCGATGGAGTCAGGACGCGTGGTAGTCCATTGAAAATGGCACGGTCTCGACACCCGGGATATCGACACGTGGTGCATCCCGCCACAGACCCTCGAGATCATAGTAACCGCGTTCATCCTGCTGAAAGACATGGAGAATGACATCACCATAATCCACCAGAACCCACTTACCCTTTTCGACACCTTCGACCAGCGCACAGTGAAAGTCATTCGCTTTCGCTGCTGCGTTGCAACTCGATATGATGGCCTCGATATGGGGCTTGGAGGAGGCGGTGACTATCAGGAGATAGTCTGCATAAGAAACCAGGTCAGTGACTTCGAGTAAGACAGGGCAAAGGGACTTCTTGTCGACCGCGGCCTGGGACAGGAGAAGAGCTTGCTTCAAAGGTTCGATTGAATGCCTCCGCAGACAGTTACAGCAAGATGCTGTGCTTGTACCTCTGACCAGATCGTAGTCACTGCCCCCCCGCTCGGTCAAGAGTACCTTGACGTCTAACCCGTCGAGATGCCTCGGACTGGGCCTGAAGAGGATCGAAGATGTCCTTGGCTGGGGGCGCCGTAACTTCAGCAGGAATACCCGTAAGGGAACGGCTCTCGCGGTAGCTGACGAGTACCTCGTCGGCCAGGTCACCACCGCCGACAGCCTTGCGAGGCACGAAGCGGCCTTCAAGCTCAGCTAACAGTCGATTGCCGGTCTCCATATCTACATAGACGGCGCCCTCGAGACTGACCGGGGTCGTGACGATTCCCGCCATCGTCGCCGCCCGCTCGGGAGACAGCGCGATCGACCCATCGATCGAGGCCACCGGCACCAGGCGCAGTCGATAGACTCGCACCGCGCGCCCCTCAACCGTGCCGTCTTCGACACGCTCATAGGCTAACTGCTCGCCAAATGGGGCAATCGCCTGGTCCCAGGCCCCAAGAGTCCGATGCAAGATCATTGAGTCGCCCGGAATCCCCTTTCCGCTGGAATAGGGCTCATCTGCGGCGTGGCGTCGATAGACATCACGACGGATGCGAATCTCATCATGAACCACCTCACCTTTGTCGATCTGCAGATACTGGTAGGTATCCAAATCAGCCCAGACCAGCTGCGCCACGGAGTCTCTACTCAGCTGAATCCCCTGCTCGTCGCCACGACGATCGTAGGTGGCTTCCCAGAGATGTGGCCCCAGAGAGCGAAGGGTGCCGGCCGAATTGGCCGGGGGCTGCTCATAGCGAGTCTGCGTGGTGACGACATCGACGGGAACGGACTGCTGGGGGTCCTTACAGCCATCGCCGCAGCCCACGACGAGCGCAAGCGCGAGAAGCGGCAGGACGCTCCTCAGGCCTCGTCGGTGTTCTCGACTGCAATGGTTCGCGCTATGGCCGATACCAACTCCTTCATGCCGGCCCCGGTAACTGCACTCCCCGTCATCACGGGAAGCCCCTGTTCCTCGAACCAGCTACTCGCCTCAGCCACGACATCGGGTTCGGCAACATCCAGTTTACTCAGCAGAACCACCTGCTGCCGAGTACCCAACTCAGGACTGTAGCGATGGAGTTCCTGATTCATCTTCTCGAAGCGCTCTTGCACTGTGCCATGAGCGTCCACCTCGAAAGGGTCCAGAGACACCATATGCAAGAGGATACGACAGCGCTCAACGTGACGTAGGAAGCGATGCCCGAGCCCTGCCCCCTCGGCTGCTCCCTCGATGAGGCCAGGGATGTCAGCCATAACGAAGGTGGAGTAATCCTCAGCGACCTGAACAACTCCCAGAGAGGGAGCAATCGTCGTAAACGGGTACGAAGCCACCTTAGGACGGGCGGCGCTGAGGGCAGAAATGAGCGTCGACTTGCCCGCATTGGGGAAGCCAAGCAGGCCGACATCAGCGAGAAGCTTGAGCTCAAGTTGAAACTCGAGCTCAAGGGCTGGTCCTCCCGACTCAAAGCGAGTTGGAGCGCGATGAGTTGAACTCTTGAAGCTGGCGTTACCCCGGCCACCAGCTCCTCCTTCGACCGCGAGAAACTCCGAGCCTTCCTCGTGAAGATCGGCGAGTACGCGATTACTCGCACAGCGTCTTATCAAAGTACCTACGGGCACTTCTACGACATGATCCTGCCCCTGGGCGCCTGTCCGCAGATTTGGCCCGCCGCTCGAGCCAGCCTTCGCCCTGATGATGGGAGTGAAGCGGAGACTATGCAGCGTGTTGAAGTGACGGCTGGCGCGAAAGATGATGTGCCCACCACGCCCGCCGCTGCCACCAGAGGGGCCTCCCTTGGGCACGAACTTCTCACGCCGAAATGCGCCGCACCCATCACCACCCTTGCCAGAGACTGCAGTAACGCGCACCTCATCAATGAACTTCACGGATGGCTCCGAATCGGGTTCACTCTCGGGACGTACGAAAGCACAGCACCAGGTGGTGCGAGGACAGAGTGAATGGGAGATTGCCGGCAACGCCGGCCGCAGCAATCAGGCTTCGACAGCTTCGATGCCGATGGTCTTCCGACCGTGCCGATCGTGACCGAACTTCACCTTGCCATCCGCTAGCGCGAAGAGCGTGTAATCACGACCAACTCCGACGTTCTCACCGGGATGGAACGAAGTGCCCCGCTGTCGCACGAGGATGTTGCCAGCGGCCACAGACTGGCCATCGCCACGCTTGACGCCGAGCCGCTTACCAATGGAGTCGCGACCATTACGAGTAGAGCCCTGACCTTTTTTGTGTGCCATTGTTCGAGCCTCTCAGGCGTTGATCTTCGCGATGCGAAGGGTAGTCAGCGTGGAACGGAAGCCGCGCTTACGCCTGCTGTTCTGACGCCGGCGCAGCTTGAAGATGATGAGCTTGGGACCACGACTATGGGCCGTAACCTCGGCATCGACGCTAGCGCCATCCACATAGGGCTTGCCGACCTTCACCTCGTCGCCCGCGGTCATGAGGACCTTGTCGAGAGAGATCTTGGCACCCACCTCATCACTGAGGCTGTCAACGGTGATGGTGTCACCTTCGGATACCTTATATTGGCGACCACTGGTCTCGATTACGGCGTACATGAACTTCCTGCTCCTAGCGTCT
>CAZEIY010000518.1:0-3232 GCA_964512375.1 uncultured Rickettsiales bacterium
ACTGCGGCTGAGCGGGGCGAGTCTAGCAGCACGACCGATGAATTCGAGCGGGCGAGGATCGACCACTGCCGTTGAACCGGTTGAGTGGGACAGCTACCACATGATAACGCTCAGGCTGCGGTCGCCAGCTCGTATCGGCGCTGCACCAGGCGTCGTAGCTTGAGCAGGGCCTTGTTCTCGAGCTGGCGGACCCGCTCTCGGCTGAGGCCCAGGATCTCGCCTACTTCACGCAACGTTCGTGGCTCGTCGCTGCAGTGACGCAACTCAATGATGGCACGCTCACGCTCGCCAATCTTCTGCAGCGCCTCGTTAAGCAGGCGAGATCGCAGGCTCTGGTCCTGAGTCAGTTCGGTAGAGCTCTCAGGATCGAGACGGGTGTCTTCGACCCGATCCAGAAAGCTCAGATGCGATTCTCCCGGTCGGATGGGGGTATCAAGGCTCAAGTCACGACCTCGCACAACACCCATCATCAGCTTCACATCGCGTGGACGAGCATCGAACTCTTTCGCCAGGCGGGCGATGAAGTCCTCATGAGGCTCTCCATCCTCAGGACCTGCGGCCAGCGCTCTGGGCAGCTTGTGGAAGAGCCTGCGCTGCGCCTGGGTAGTGCCGATACGCACCATCGACCAGGAACGAATCACGTGCGCTTGGATGTATGCCTTGATCCACCAGACGGCATAGGAAAGAAAGCGGGTGCCGCGCGAGGCATCGAATTTCGTGGCGGCATGCATGAGACCCAGGTTTCCCTCCTGAACCAGGTCAGGAAGCGGCATTCGATAGCGGCTGTAGCCACGGGCCACCTTGACCACAAAGCGAAGATTCGCCGAGATCAGGTGATCGGCGGCTCGCTTGTCGCGCCTCTCCTTCCAGGCAGTGGCCAGCTCAACCTCCTCCTCGGGAGTTAATAGGTCCACGCGACCGATGTCGCGTAGGTAACTTGAGAATAGATCTTGAGTCGTACTGGTCATCGATGCGCCTCCCTGAAGACTGGTCTTGACTTGGAGTGGTTGGCGGGAGCCCTTGTGATGGGCGTTGTCCTCGTTAGACGGACCCTTCAGAGAAATATTCGAACTTTTCGAAAAAAATCCTTCGGCTCGCCTTCAAACCTGGCGTTGACAGCGGCTTTGCCCTGCTTATTCTTCGCAGCCTTCGGAGCCGCTGAACTGTGGGTCCGAGAGAGGAAGTTCGCCCCATGGCCCACTCCGAAGATCCCGCCACGCAGCGCCCCCTTGAGACACTGCCCTTCACCGGCGAGCCCCTGCCTGAGGCGCTGGCCGTGGAGCCCGTCTCCTTCGAGCCCGAGGTCCCACTGCCCCGGTCAATGGGTCTGATGCCACTGCGAGGCATGGTGCTCTTCCCCGAAATGGTTACTCCGCTCGTGGTCAGCCAGACCCGCTCGATCAAAGTAATCAAGCGAGCAATGAGCCTTGGCAAGCCGGTGTTCTTCACAGCTCAGCGGAGCGCGGAACTCCTCAATCCCGACCGCGACGACCTCTACGACACCGGCACCGTCGGCCGTGTCCTGCGCGCCCTGCGATTCTCCGATGGCACCCTACGCATCCTCGTTCAGGGTCTATGCCGTGCCAGGCTGGGTGCAGCCACGACGGAACAGCCATTCTTCCAGGGCGCCCTCGACGCCATCCAGCAGCTCAGCGGGGACACCCCTCGCGCCGAGATCCTGCGTCGCCACCTGCGTGATGACTTCCGCTTCTGGTGCAGCAGCACAGGCAAGGGCCTTCCCGAGCTCGAAGCGGTGGTAGAGGCCCTCGACGAGCCCTCGCGGCTGGCCGATTACGTGGCCAGCAACCTGCCACTCAAGGTCGACGACCTGCAGAGAGTACTCGACGAGACCGACATCGAGCGTCGCCTGGTGATGGTGCGTACTCTCCTCGCTCGAGAACGAGAGATCGCCGAGCTCAACATGCAGATCATTGGCAATGTCCAGAGCGCCCTCGACAAGAACCAGCGCGAATACTGGCTCAAAGAACAACTCCGTGTGGTCCGCGAAGAGCTCGGCGAGGTAGACCCAAGCATCGGCGAGACCCAGACTCTCCGCGACCGTATTGGCGACTCCTCCATGCCTGATGCGGTCAGGGAAGAGGCGATCCGCGAGGTCGAGCGAATGGACCGGATGCATCGCGAGGCCGCGGAATACACGGTCGCCCGCACCTACATCGACTGGCTACTGGACATGCCCTGGGCGGTCGTGCGCGAAGAGCGCACCGATCTCGATATGGTGCAGGAGATCCTCGATGCAGACCACAGCGGACTCGAGGAGATCAAGGAGCGAGTGCTCGAGTACCTCAGCGTCCGCCAGCTCAATCCCAACTCTCGGGGGCCTATCCTCTGCTTCGTCGGCCCGCCGGGCGTCGGCAAGACCTCGCTCGGTCGATCCATAGCTCGCGCCATCGACCGCAACTTCCAGCGCATTTCGCTCGGTGGTGTGAAAGATGAGAGCGAAATCCGCGGACACCGCCGCACGTACATTGGGGCAATGCCTGGACGCATCATCCAGGCGCTACGCCGTGCTGGTAGCTCCAACCCCGTGCTGGTTCTCGACGAGATCGACAAAGTGGGCAACGACTTCCGCGGCGATCCCGCCTCAGCCCTGCTCGAAGCACTCGACCCCGAACAGAACAGCACCTTCGTCGACCACTACCTCGACGTGCCCTTCGACCTGAGCTCAGTGATGTTCATCTGTACCGCCAACATCGTCTCGACGATCCCTCCGGCGCTGCGTGATCGCATGGAGATCATCGAACTGTCTGGATACATCGAGGAAGAGAAGATCGACATCGCCAGCGATCATCTCCTGCCTCGTATTCGATCCGAACATGGCCTGAAGAAGCAGCAACTCAAGTTCACCCGGCAACGACTCCAGCAACTCATTCGCGACTACACCAGCGAGGCGGGAGTGCGCGGCCTCGATCGTGAAATAAGCAAGGTCGCCCGCAAGGTCGCCCGCAAGGTGGTCACCCGACGCAAGGGCGCGGGAACCGTCACACCAGAGCGCCTCATCGACTTCCTGGGACCGCCGCGATACCTACGTGACCATGCTGAACGCAGCGACCTGCCCGGCATTGCTGTGGGGCTCGCCTGGACGGCTGTAGGGGGGGACATCCTCTTTATCGAGGCCACTCGCATGCAGGACGGCGCCCGCAACTTCAAGATCACAGGTCAGGTCGGAGACGTGATGAAGGAGTCCGCCGAGACCGCCCTGTCCTGGGTGCGC
>CAZEIY010000519.1:0-1826 GCA_964512375.1 uncultured Rickettsiales bacterium
GACCGCGAGGTCTCGAACTTGATCTTCCTGCCTGGCTTCTCCACAGCGGAGAAGGTGACCGCCGTTTCTGGTCGTGGTGTGGGCATGGACGTGGTCAAGACCAATATCGAGAAGGTTGGTGGCTCGATCGACTTCCAGAATCGGCCGGGTAACGGCACGACGATGCGTTTCAGGATTCCCCTGACCCTCGCTATCGTGCCGGCCCTGTTCATCTGGGCTATGGGCGAACTGTACGCTATTCCTCAAACATCCCTGCTCGAGCTCGTTCGTACTCGTTCGGGAGGTGGCGGTGAGGGAATTGAGTTCATCCATGGCACTCCCGTGTTCCGGCTCCGCGGTCGTCTCTTGCCGGTGGTATTTCTCAATAGAGAATTGGCACTCGACGTGAGGAGCCCCGAAGAGATTGCCGCAGAGGGTCAGTTCAATATCGTGGTGCTGCGTACCGAGAATCAGGACATCGGCCTGGTAGTCGACGAGATTCAGAACACCGGTGAGATTGTGGTGAAGCCTCTCGGCTCCTCTCTTGATGATCTGGGGGTGTTCGCCGGGGCGACCATCACCGGCAGCGGTCAGGTGGCCTTGATCCTTGACGTGGCTCGTCTCGCCGAGCGGGCGGGAGTCGTGTCGGACACACCCGAGGTGTGCAGCTCAACGAGCACGACGGAGCAAAGCAGCAGTACGGAACAAAGTGAGGAGATGCTTCTATTGCGTGGGCGGGATGCCGGCAGGATGGCCTTGCCACTGTCCAAGCTCGAACGTCTCGAGGAGTTCAACAAAGACGAGGTGCAGTTCACCGGTTCTCGGATGGTGGTCAAGTATCGAGGTGGCGTCTTGCCGCTGATCGAAGTCTCCGACTTGCTCGAAGAGCGGCGTGATGCTCCACGCGACCGGGATGGGTCCGGGCTATCAACGGCAGGCATCCAGGCTGTTATCTGCGCTTCGGGAGACCACGAGGTCGGCCTTGTCACGGACCGGGTGCTGGATATTGTTCGAGTGAGCACGACCAGTGTTGCTGGCTCAACTCGAACGGGAGTTGTTGGGACGATTGTGATCAACGATGCGATCACCGAGCTTCTTGATGTCGAGATGTTGCTGAGCAAGGCTCGGGAAATGGGCCTCGATCTTGCTGAGTCCAGCCTGCG
The DNA here is from genome assembly GCA_964512375.1 of uncultured Rickettsiales bacterium. Classification (GTDB taxonomy): domain Bacteria; phylum Myxococcota_A; class UBA796; order UBA9615; family UBA9615; genus UBA6601. Next base: position 1,143 of record CAZEIY010000519.1, read on the forward strand.
GGTTTCTGGTCCATGAGCGCTTCTACTTATTGTACTTTTACTCTCGACAATCACCTGTTCGGGGTGGACGTTACCTACGTTCAGGAAGTCATCCGTCGCGCTGAGGTGACGAGGGTGCCGTTGGCTCCGCCGATCGTTGCTGGGGTAACCAGCCTCCGAGGTCAGATCGTGACGGTCGTTGAGGGGCGCAGACTGATGGCCCTGACCGATCGGGCAGTGGGCTCAACGCCAGCGCACCTGGTTCTGAAGACCCCAAAGGGCATGGTTAGCCTGCTCGTCGATGGCGTTGGTGAGGTGCTGAGTCCGGCGGAGGCTTCCTTCGAATCTCTTCCTGAACATGTGCTTCCGGAGATTCGGGAATTGCTTGATTCGGTCTGCAAGCTCGATGAGTCGTTGCTGCTCTTGATCGACACGCAACGTATGTTTGCCATGATTTAGGGTGCGATTATGGTTGGGCTCCTTGGCTGACCCGCTCGGATCATGTAGCCATAAGGGCTGCTTCTCTCCTCGCCGTGGGGTAGAATGCGCCAGCAGCGATACCCCTTGCGTTTAGGAAGAATCTTAGAGATGCCCAAAGCCCTGGTAATTGATGACTCAAAGGCTACCCGTTCCATCTTGGGAAGGATGCTGACCGAGATGGGTTTTGAGGTGCACCAGGCTGGAGATGGCGCACAGGCTCTCACC
>CAZEIY010000519.1:1836-3225 GCA_964512375.1 uncultured Rickettsiales bacterium
CAAGGAAGTTGGCCAGGTGAACGTTGCGCTTATCGATTGGGATATGCCCGTGATGAACGGCTTTGAGTTCCTTCAGGCGGTGCGCTCTCAGCCGACATACAGCGATGTGCGACTCATGATGGTGACTACCGAGTCGGCAATCCACCAGATCGCCAGAGCCCTGGAAGCAGGAGCTGATGAGTACTTGATGAAGCCCTTTACGCCTGCTCTTCTACGACAGAAGCTCTCTATCCTTGGTTTGGTTACGCCGGGCGGCGACGACCTGAACGGGTAGGCGCCTGGGCGGCCGCTCCGGCTCCGGGAGCTACGGTGCCGGTGTTTGTGAATCTCTCGAAGTTCTTGTTGCTAGCGCTGGCGATTTCCTTCGCTGGCGCCTCGTCTTTCGTCGGTGTCAGCAGTGAGAGCCTGGCCGCGGAGTCTGCAGGGCCTCCCGTTGAAGTCGAAGTTCAGGTGGCGGTGCCAGCGGAGCTGTCCGCAGAACTGACGGAGAGTCTCCGACGACTGGGCAATGGCGACCTGACACCTGAGCATCGGACGTATTGGGTAGAGCGTCTCAGTGACACTGAGGTGCCTCTCAGCGCCTCGGACTTGAGGCAACTCTTTCTGCTCGGTGGTTCACACAACGCCCACATCGACGGCGCACGGATCGCGGTGGCTCGAAAGGACCCTGCTCTCATTCCGCTGATGTTTGAGGCCTTCTTGAATTCAAAGATGACGCGTTCCACGTTCGATCCGGACATCTTCGAGAGACTCCTCAGAGGTCTGCAGGCCTTCCCCCTCGCCGATGTGCGGAGCAGGCTTTCAGGAGCGGACCTGGATTTTGTGGCAGACGCCTCGCGCGAGCGACTCAGTTTTGATTGGGTCGAGCCGCTCTCGTCGAACCAGGAAGGCATGCTTGGCGAGCTCGATGCTCGCCAGAAGGTCGCTGCTGTCCAGATGACTCGTCGCTGGTTAGATGACCTGCTCAGGCCCGGAAGCCATGGTCTGACGCGACTGCAGACGGACAGCGGTGACGTGGCGTTCCATCTGTTCCGTCGCCTCGAGGGCCAGCACCTGGCCGTGATGATTGAGACGGGCAGTTTTGAAGAGGCGAGGATTGGTCTTGAAGTAGCCGTGCAGCGGCAATTGGGCTCCCCTGAGGTTCGGGAAGCCCTGGAGCACCGGCTGGAAAGGGAGTCAGACGAGGAGTTCGTCGCCCTGTCGCAGCGCCTTCAGAACGCCACTCCTCCGATTCCTGCACTCTACCCGGTGGTTCCTCTAGAGACCCATCCCGATAGTCGGGACTGGCTGCTCACGATTCCCCTGCTGGGTTCTTCCTCCCCCCTGTCCATCGCGGCGACTGTGCTTCTGTGCTGGTTGCTGCTCTGTCTGCTCCTGGCCACTCCTGGC
>CAZEIY010000520.1:0-3221 GCA_964512375.1 uncultured Rickettsiales bacterium
GCTGAGCCGATCACCCATTCGACCCGCCTGGTCGAGCAGCACACCGCACGATTCCGCAGTGCCCAGTTCCTTCTTGGCCTGAACCATACGAATGATCGCGTGTGCTTGAAGGCGCTCGTCAGCAGCCTCTCCCGCATGCTCCAGTGCCCGATTCGCTGCCTCTTCCGAGCCCTCGAAATCGACATCACGTGCCAGGACCTCACTGACTCTCAAGAACAATTCAGCGAGGTGTGCGTTGACCTCGCGTTCTTCAGAAGCAGGGACTTCGCTGGACATCAACAGCTTGAGAGCGCGCCGAAAGCAGCGCAGCGCCTCGCGATAGAAGTACTGACGCAGATAGACCAGGCCCGCCTGCTCAGAAAAGAAGGCTGCTCGGCGGAGCAGGCCACCCTGGTCGTAGTGCTCGGAGATCGCCTCGTTGTACGGCCGCAGGTTGGTGGCCTTGAGACGCTCCAGGGCTTCTCCGATGCGGTTATGAAACTCCCGAGAACGCGCGTCGAGTACACCGCGGCAGCACACTTCCCAGCTGAGGTTGTTTCGGAACACGTAATCGCAGTCGCCAATCACCTCGTCCTCGCGGGTGGGCCGCAGAAGCTTGAGCTCGCTGAGTCGCTGCAAGACTGCCACCAACACATCCTCTTCGATGCCGGTCACCTCCGAGAGAACGGCCTTCTCGAACGCACGGCCGCAGCTGGCACTCACCTCGAGCACCACGCGTTCAGCGGGGCTCAGTTCGTCGATACGGGAAGAGATCAGATCAGCCGCGCTGGCAGGAATGCCTGCATCCTCCAGCGGACCTACGACTCGAGCCTCCTGCCCCTCGACCACCACCAACTTCTGGCGCAGCAGCTGCCCGACGATTTCTTTCGCAAACAGTGCATTCCCACCGGCGCTCGCCACCACCAGCTCGAGCACCTCGTCGGGGACCTTCTTCACAGCCAATGCGTCGGCGATAAAAGCCCGCGATTCCTCAGGGCCCATTGGCGGCATGTCGATGGAGTGAAGCTGCGCGAACTCGACCTTCGGCAGCACCGACCGGAGGCGGTGAGTCACCACCACCAGGAAGCCGCTGTCCCAGAGACTGTCCGCCAGGTGCTCGCACAACTCCCGGCTGTAGGGGTCGAGCAATTCGAAATCCTGAAGGGCCAGAACTACGCCACCGGCGCTACTGAGTGACTCGAGCAGCTTGCGAATAGCCGCGCCGGTGCCCATCTGCAGCTGGTCCCCACTCAAGTAGCGTAGGTTGCTTTCCGGGAAGTCCAACTCGAACAGTTGGCCAAGGATATGTACATCTATCGGATCCAGGGCGTAACTACTAAGAGCAAGGAGCTTCTGCCGCTGCACATTGTCATCGTCATCGTCATCAAATCCGCAGATCTGCTCGACTACCTCGCGAAATGCGAGGAATGGGACCTCCTGCCGATGAAAGGACCCACGGCCCATCAGGAAACGTCGACCGCTCTCGGTGGCGATGTGCCGCACCTCACGCAGGAAGCGACCCTTGCCCGATCCGGCCTCTCCACCGATGGCTACCAGAGCGCCCCGCCCCGCCTCTGCCGCCGCGAGAGCCTCAACAAAGATGTCCAGTTCCCTCCCGCGGGGAACCCAGCTCCCCGAGTGCTCGCGCCGAGCATGGCGGTGGACCCGTAACACGCGGTACGCATGGACAGCACCAGCCGTCCACTTCACGGAGAACTCCGCGGCGGGCTCACACTCACACCAGGCTCCGAGAAGACCGTACACCCGCTCTGACACGAGCACCTCACCAAGTGCAGCCTCCTGACACACTCTGTGAGCGAGCTTCACCGTGTCACCCAATGAAGTGTACGCCGGCAGCCTTCGGCGCTTTCGACCGCCGGGGACCAGTACCGAGCCCCGGTGAACTCCCATAGACAGCGACACGCGTTGACTACGGTCCTCTCCAAAGCGCGCAGGCACCTGGAGAAGGTCATGGGCGCAACGCACGCACAACTCAAGGTCACGGCTCGAGTTGCGACCCAGGCCCCAAAGAACGACCACTCGGTCCCCGTCAATACGGGTAATGCGTCCCCGATAGCTACGTACGACCTTGGCAATGCGCTTGTTCAGGCTGTACTGGAGGCGCAGGAGCCCGTCTTCCCCGAGGCGCTCCAGGCGTTCGGTCAAGCCAGTCACCTCGATGACCAGAACCTCGACCTCCCGGCGCTGTCCCTGACGGAGACTGCTGGTCATTTCCTGGGAGCCGGTCCCCGCTGAGAATCCCGAGGCGGTAGCAGTATGCTCCGCTCGTGTACTTAAGCTGATAGCCGAGAGGTCCAGGTGGGAGATGGGATCTGCCTGACGAGACAACTCGCTGAGATCTCGAACGATGGCATTGAGCACCGAACCAGAGCTCTCTTTGCGATATTCGGCGCTGAACATCTCCCGCATGAACGCTGCGAGCACGGCGCGACCCACTCGTTCACCGCGATCGTGGAGAAAGCTGAGCAGATCTTCTTGAAAGGCGGCCGCGCTCTGGTACCTCTTCTCGGGATCGCGAGCCAGCGCGCGCAGCATGATCTGCTCAAGACGCTCTGGCAGGTCCGGGTTGACCTCCCGTGGTCTCGGAAGGTCCGCCTCGAGGACCATGCGCTGCTTCTTGTCGGGGTCCTTTTCCTTGTAGGCGCGCTGGCCGGTGACCAACTCAAAGAGCAGGATGCCCGCTGCGAAGACATCCGAACGGCTATCCACTGGCTCACGCGCAGCCTGCTCGGGTGCCATGTAGCCCATCTTGCCACCTGCAACACCCCTATCTTCGCTGCTCGTGGCCTCACCGACTCGCGCGATGCCGAAGTCCACCAGCTTCACGTCACCCTCATACGAGAGCAGGACGTTGTGTGGAGAGATGTCCTGGTGCACGACGTTGAGCGGTCGTCCGCCCGGATCACGCAGGTGGTGAGCGTAGGCCAGCCCACGTGCGACCTCACCAATCACGTACACGGCGATCGGTATGGGCACGCGACTCTTCGCTTTCCGAGTGGAACGAAGCACACGCATCAGGTCCTGACCATGGATGAGCTCCATGGCCATGTAGTAGTCGGCATCCACCATGCCGAGGTCATAGACCTGCACAATGTTCGCGTGATTCAGTGAGACCGCGATCTTGGCCTCATTAATGAACAGCTTCACGAACTCCGGATCACGGCTGAGGTGCGGCAGGATCTTCTTGATGACAAGCAGCTTCTCGAAGCCGGCGACACCAT
>CAZEIY010000521.1:0-3219 GCA_964512375.1 uncultured Rickettsiales bacterium
TTGTCGCAGATCGGGCAGTCGATGGGATGGTTGACGAGCAGGAACTCCATCACCGTCTCCCGCGAGGCCTTGACCTCATCGGTGTCGGTGAACACCTGCATCTTGTCCTCAGCATCGACCCAGCAGGTCACCGCGGGACGCCGAGCTGGCATGTGCTTACCAGCGCGCTCGTTCCAGGTACGCACGTCTGCGATGCACATGCGGCAGTTGCCGTCGACAGGTAGGCCTGGGTGGTGGCAGAAATGCGGGATGATCTTGCCCACCTGCTTGGCTGCTTCGATGACCTTGGTGCCTCGCGGAACGGTCACCTCGATACCATCGATAGTGAGTGTGACTGTGTCAGTGCTTGTTTCTTCGGACATCGTCGTACTCAGGAGATGAAGGCGTGCTCGGGCTCTTCGCGACGCTGCGGAGCGCCGCCACCCTTGAGGTTGAGGTAGTCGGGGAAGCGATTGCCATGAGGGCAGCAGCCCTTCTCGATGTGCTCCTCGAACTCACTTCGGAAGACATCAATAAACGACTTGGTCGGCCAGGCCGCCGCATCCGCGAGGGTGCAAATAGTACGCAACTCCATGCCATCAGCAATGCGATAGAGCTCGTCAATGTCCGCTTGGGTACCCTCGCCATACTCGATGCGCGTACAGATGCGCTCGATCCAGCCAGTACCCTCTCGACAAGGAGTGCACTGACCGCAGCTCTCGTGGTGATAGAAGCGCAGCAGCACCATCAGAGACCTGACCATGCAGGTCCCCTCACCAACAACGATCACACCGCCAGAGCCCAGGAGGGTTCCATGCTCTGTACAGCTCTCATAGTCCATGTTGATCGTAAGAGCGGTCTCAGCGTTGACCACTGGCACCGACGAGCCACCAACAATGAGCGCCTTCAGCGCGACACCGTCCAGCATCCCCCCACACTCGTTGTTGAGCAGATCGGCGAACGGGTAGCCCAGAGGCACCTCATAGACACCGGGACGCTTTACCGGTCCACTCACGCTGAACATTTTGCTGCCAGCGCTCTTCTCGGTGCCAAAGGCGCGATAGCCGGTTCGTTCCTCCGTGGACCCGCCGCCAGCATGGGCGATGTAAACTACTGACGCGATGCTCTCTACGTTGTTGACGATCGTGGGGTAGCCAAACACGCCGTAGACTGCCGGAAACGGGGGCTTGATGCGTGGCTGGCCCTTCTTGCCCTCGAGGCTCTCAATGAGGCCGGTCTCTTCACCGCAGATGTAGGCACCAGCACCCGAGTGCACGGTGACATCGCAGCTAAACCCGCTGCCATAGATGTTCTCGCCAAGGTGTCCAGCAGCATATGCCTCTTCCACAGCAGCGAGCAGGCGCTTGAGGCAGCCCACATATTCACCGCGTACGTAGATGTAGGTGGTCTTACTGCCCATGGCGAAGCACGAAAGCACACAACCTTCGATGAGTTGGTGCGGGTTCTCCTCCATGATGACCCGGTCCTTGAAGGTTCCTGGTTCGGACTCGTCTCCGTTGACCACCAGGGTGATCGGCCCCTGGGGTTCCTTGGGCAGGAAGCTCCACTTCAACCCGGTGGGAAAACCTGCTCCGCCACGACCACGAAGGCCGGACCCCTTGACCTCACCCAGCAACTGCTCAGGAGTGTACTTGCCGCCCAGCACCTCTTTGGCTGTACTGTAGCCGCCTCGGCTGACATAGCTCGCCAGAGGCCAGCTCTCCGTGCCGCGCTCGAAGTTGACCAGGACGCCAGATTTGCCCAGTACCGGATAGCTCATCGCGCCATCCCCCTTGGTTCGAAATCGGGGCCATCCACCTCACCCGCGACTGGACGTTCGGCCTCAACCTTCTCAGAACTGTGACCATCACCGTGCCCGGGAATGACCACACCCCAACCCTTGTCTAGCGGCCTTGCATCCGCAGGCAACTTCCTAGAGGGGCCGCTACCGGGGCCACACAAGAGGTCGGCTGCGGCGGGCTGCACATCGTCCTCGGAACGAAGTCGATCGATCAGGCCATCGACATCGGCAAGATTCAGATTCTCGTAATAGTGGTCGTTGACCTGCATCATGGGTGCAGAACCGCAAGAGCCGAGACACTCAGCGCCCATGAGCGTGAACTGCCCATCTTCGGTGGTCTCACCCTTATGAATGCCGAGCTTGTTCTCGATATGGTCAATGACGATCTCGGCGCCCATCATCGCGCAACTGAGGTTGTGACAGACCTGCAGGTGCCAGCGGCCCGTCGGCTGAGTGTTGTACATCGTGTAGAAAGTCGCGACTTCCTCAACCCAGGTGACAGGCACTGGGATGGTCTTCGCTACCAGACGCACAGCTTCCCGCCCGATCCAACCGAACTCCCGCTGGGCCATGGACAGTACAGGTAGGATCAGCGCCCTCTGGTAGTCAGCCGGATAGCGACTGCGAAGCCACTCAATCCGCTCGCTTGCTGCCGCGCTGAACTGCAGTTCTTTGGCTGGCTCGCTCATCGATCGCACTCTCCACCGATCATGTTGATTTGGCCGAACACGGGCACGATGTCAGCCACCTGAGAGCCGAGTAGCATCAGGTGGATGCAGCCCATGTTCAAGAACGATGGGGGGCGACAGCGCGCCTTGTATGGAATGCCCGAACCATCACTCACCAGGTAGAAGCCCAGCTCACCATTGGCACCCTCGACCCCGTGATACACCTCGCCCGCCGGGGGCCGGGGGCCCTCCATGATCAGCTTGAAGTGATTCATCAGGGCCTCGATATTGCTGTACACCTCGCTCTTGGGCGGGAGCACCATGCGGGTGTCGTCTACGGTGACCGACTCCCCATTGCAGGCCCGAATCAACGGGTCAAGCTGACGACAGATGCGAATACTCTCTTCCATCTCACGCATGCGCACAAAGTAACGATCGTAGTTGTCACCGTACTTGCCCACGGGCACATCGAACTCGACCTCGTCGTAGCATTCATACGGTGCGTACTTACGCACGTCGAGACCAACGCCAGTAGAACGCAAGCACGGCCCGGTCACTCCATAAGACACCGCGTCAGACTGTGAGATCACACCGATACCGCGCATTCGATCGATGAAGATGCGGTTGTGGTCCACCAGCCCATGGACATCACGCAGCTTCGGAATCAACTCGTCGTCGAGGAGATGGCGGCAACGATCCAGCCACTCGTCGTCGATGTCACGAGCGAGGCCGCCGATGCGTGCATAGCTCTGCGTCAATCGAACACCACTC
>CAZEIY010000522.1:0-3206 GCA_964512375.1 uncultured Rickettsiales bacterium
TGATGAGCTCGCCGCCACGTTCGAGATCGCGGCTGAACAGGTAGCGGTAGGTGCCGCTCGCTTCGAGGTAGCGCAGATCGAGCAGCATGAATAGCTGGCCTCCTGCGGTGAGCGCGCGGCCCAGGTTGCCGTACTGATAGACCACCAGCCCGGCCTCGCTGGCCGAGGGGTCCAGGCGCAGCTCGATCAACTCTTCGAAGTAGTTGACGAAGCCGCCAAGCCGCATGGTGAGGGCCCCCCCCAGGCGGCGCTGCTCGATGGACAGGTTGGCTCCCCAGGAACGCTCCGCCTCGAGCTCCTCGTTGCCAAGGACCATGTAGCCGAGGTGGCTGTGGTCGAACTCGTAGTACAGCTCTTTGAGGTCAGGAGCCCGGTAGCCGCGGCCCCCGGACAGACGAATGCGGGTGAAGCGCCAGGGCTTGAAGTTGAGGGACAGGCTGGGGATAGCCTGGAAGCCGAAGGTCTGGTGAATGGCGCCGCGAAATCCGCCGAGCACTTCGAGCCAGGGCGTCGCAAACCAATCGATGTGCAGGTAGGGCTCGAATCGGTGGATGGTGCGCGATGGCAGCTCAGTGACCACCTGAGGGTCGAGTCCCGCTCCTGCGTAGCGCTCGCTCTCTACCTCAAGATCCTGGCGATACAGCTCGATGCCGCCCTGCAACAAGAGCAGTTCCTCGATGTCGAGTGCGGCGCGCAGGCGTATCTGCAAGAGGTGGTCGAAGGCGTCGCGTCGACGGAAGTCGGGTCCATCTTGCTGCTCGTGAGCGCTCGTGCTGCGAAAGAGGGTGCCGCCGATATCCATGTCGATGAAGCGAACCTTGCTCAGCTGGAAGGCGACTCGCGCGTTGCCCACGAAACGAGTCTGGCTGCGCGGATCGGAGTACAGGAGCGTGCCTACGGGCTCGGGATAGAGGTCGGCTGACTCGCTGAGGCGCTGTTGATGGTTGGCTAGAGCGGAGAGTCTCAGGCGAAAGCGCCCGCGGCGAATGTCGAAGCTGCCCTGACCACCGATCTGGTGCGAGGGCGGCACGAGGTAGCGAGCGTAGGGGCCTGAGTCGCCCGTGGGCCAGCTGAGCCAGCGCTCGTCGGGCGCGCCATCGAAGTACTGGTAGTTGATGTTGAAGCGGCCGCCGATCTCGCCGTTACCTGCGGACCCTTCGACGCCGTGGCTCTGCTTGTGGAAGCTTCCGTAGCTCGAATGACCGCCAACACTTGCCCCATCACCCGCTCCCTTGGTGATGATGTTGAGCACGCCACCAATGGCATCGGAGCCATACAGAGCCGACATTGGGCCCTCTACGATCTCGACGCGATCGATCATGTCGGCAGGGATCTGTCCGAGATCGACGATCCCAGCGGAGTCTCCCGCTACGGGCCGCCCATCGATGAGCACCAGGGTGTGGCGCGCCTCGGCTCCAGACAGCGCGATGCCTGAGCCTCCGAACTGGTCGCCGAAATCGGAGACATCCAGCGCCAATCCCGGCGCCCGCCGCAGCGCCTCTCCCAGATCGCTGGCGCCATGTTCACGAAGGTCCTTGCTGCGGATGAGCAGAACGGGAACCGGACTGTCTGCGAGGATCCGCTCCTCACCCGTCGCGGTGACGACGAGGTCTTCTTCTACGCTCAGGTAGGGGACATCAGAGGTCTTCTGAGGTGCTTCTTGCTTTCGTGGTTCGTCCTCGCTGGGGCTCGCCGAGTCGTCGTCATCGCCGTCGGTGTTGTCGGCATCTTCGTCGCTGCTGTCTTGTGCTGAGTCATCGTCGTCGCCCTCTGAGTGGCCCGAGTCATCGTCATCTCCGGTCAGATTTGGGGGGACTTCTTCCTGCGCTTGTAGCGCCCGCACGGGTAGGGCAACGAGGGCGAGGATCAGCAGCGAGAGGAACGATCGGGTCATGGCGAAACGCAGGGACACTAACTTGATTCCTATCAGAGAAGAAGTCATGGGCCGCCTCTCGCCCCTTGGTTTTTTGCCTTCAGGAGGTATGTTCCCCGCCATGACTTCGCCCCAGGCCTACATAGTAAGGCTTCTCTTTGCGCTCTTGCTCGTGCTGCTGGCAGCAAGCCCGGCCCTCGCCTTTGATGCTGCTGGTGTTGACCAGGGCGTCATTCAGCAGTTGACCGGTGGCTCGCCGCTGGTGGTCGTCGAAGAAAAGGACGACCACAGCCTCAAGCTGGTGACCGGCGGCGTTCTTGTCGAGGCCCCGCCCGAGGTGGTCTGGGCAGTCATTACCGACTATGCGAAGTATCCCGAGTGGATGCCCGAAGTCGAGGAGATGACCGTGCTCAAGGAAGAGGGCAACGTGCGTGAGGTGCGCTACGACCTGCTGTTCAAGATCTCGATCATCAAGCGCAAGGTGACCTACACGATGCGCATGCTCTCCAAGAAGCCCGAGCGTATTGAGTGGGAGCTGATCGAAGGGGATTTTGATTATTCCGTTGGTGGCTGGCAGCTGATCCCTGCAAAGGGCGGCAAGGCGACGATGGCCTACTACTCGACGTACACGAACTTGCGCTCCATGGGCGCGCTCATCGGTGGCCTGCTCAAGCAGCAGCCAGCTCTCGAGATGGCGATCCAGGTGTCAACGGCGGTGACCGTGGTGCAGAAGCTTCGTGAGCGCGTCGAGGCCATGAAGAGCGGTAAGTTGACCAGCGCTGAGCCGAACTGATAGCGCCGCTCTAAACTCCTCTGATTCGACCTCGACCTTGGCCTCGTCACGCTGCTAACCTGTGGCCCTTCGCCCGCCTGCCTCACCCGTCCCGCCCGACCCCCTGACTAAGGTCTCCGCCATCTATGGAACGTAGAGACCAGGAGGATCGCGAGCAGCGAGGCCGGCTAAGTCCCGAGGAACAGGGACAGCAGAAACAAGAGGCCAACGAGCAACGCAACGAGGACGTACTCCGTAACCTCGAGGGTAAGGCCGGCCACGACGCGCTCCAGGAGTTCAAGGGCGGCAAGGCCAGCGGCATGATGGGCAACGGCGCTCAGGGCCCCATGAGTTCTCCGCTGGCACCCCACAAAAAGGGCCCGATGAAGGGTGATGTCAGCGCCGGCGAGGCGATGGACTTCGTCGGAGGCCTGGCAGCCAAGGTCGTGGGTGGTGCTGCAGGCGCCGAGGCGAAGGGCGCAGACAAGGGCGCAGACAAGGGTAAAGCTGGCAAAGCCGCTGCCGGCAAAGAAGCGACCGATGGAGGCCTCGCCGCTGATG
>CAZEIY010000523.1:0-3205 GCA_964512375.1 uncultured Rickettsiales bacterium
CCGCTACCTCAGCAGAGTTAACATAACGCCTCTTATCGGACCTATACGCACCAACCGATACGCGCTAGTTTTCCTGCTCGGAGGTGGAGATGAAACTCAGAGACCTGTGCGTGCTCTTCCTGGCCCTTGCCCTGCTGGGACTGCTGCCTGCTTGTAGCGACGACAGCGGAGTCCCCATCCCTGACGACGACGACTCGGCCGGCGATGATGACGACGACTCCGCCGGTGACGACGACGACGACGATTCGGCGAGCAAAGAGCCCGCCGTCGACAACGACGGAGACGGCTACCTCGAAGACGAGGACTGCAACGATGACGACAGCACCATCTCTCCAGCAGCCAGCGAACTGTGCGACCACGTCGACAACGACTGTGATGGTGCCACCGATGAACCCGATGCCACGGACGCTCCCACCTGGTACGAGGACACCGATGGGGACGGCTATGGGGTCGAGGGCAGCTCCCAGGCGGCCTGTGCTCAGCCACACGGCTACTCGGCCTACCCCGGCGACTGCAATGATACCGACCCCGCGTACCACCCCGGGGCCATCGAGGCCGACTGCTCGGATCCCAACGACTACAACTGCGACACTTCTGTGGGCTATGCCGATGCCGACAGCGATGGCCACGCGGCATGCGAGGACTGCGACGACAGCAACTCAGCCATCAACCCCGATGCGACCGAGGCCTGCAATGCCGCCGATGACGACTGCGACGGGCTGATCGACGAGACGGGAGCCACCGGCACGAGCTCCTGGTACCCCGACGCGGACGGCGACAACTACGGCAGGACGGCTTCGGTCGTGGAGGCCTGCACAGCCCCGGCCGGTCATGTCGCCAACGCCGGCGACTGCGACGACCTGGACCCGAGCAGCTACCCGGGGGCCACCGAAGTATGCGATGGCGCCGACAACAACTGCGACTCGCAGGTGGATGAAGGAGCAGCCGCGCCCGGGACCTGGCACCCCGACTTCGATGGCGACGGCTTCGGCAACAGCAGTTCGCCGGTCGTAGCCTGCACGGCCCCACTGAACTACATCGCCACCGGGGGAGACTGCGACGACCTCGACGCGAGCTCATACCCCGGCGGGATCGAGGTCTGCGATGCGGCAGACAACAACTGCGACGGCACCAGCGACGAAGGCCTGTTAGGCCCCTGGTATCCCGATAACGACGGAGATGGCTTCGGTGGGATTCCGGGAATCCTCGGCTGTGGGCCGCTGCCGGGAACGGTAAGCGGTGCGGGTGACTGTGACGACAGCGACGACCAGATCTACCCCGGCGCGACCGAGCTATGCGACGGCGACGACAATGACTGCGACGCAACCACCACCGCAGTTGGCGGTGAGAACGATGGCGATGGCGACGGCCACCTGGCCTGCGACGACTGCGACGACAGCGACAGCGCCGCTCACCCCGGGGGCACCGAGATCTGCGACGGCATCGACAATGACTGTGACGCAACGACCACGACAGCGCCCGGCGAAAACGATGGCGACGGCGACAGCTACCTGGCCTGCAACGACTGCGACGACACCAATGCCAACGTGTATCCCGGTGGCGCCGAGCTACACGACGGTGTCGACAGCAACTGCGACGGCAGCGGCGACGAGACCCTGGGAGTTGGCAGCGGCAATGACGGCAGCCTGACCGTCACCAGCACCGTCAACCTGTCCACCCACAGCTCAGGGACGCGCACCCAGCCCGACGCAATTTCCTTTACCGTGCTTGCCATCAGCGGCGTGACGATCAGCCTCGACACCCCCGCCCTGGGGCTCGCGTATGGCGACGAGGTCATTCTCATCAACATGCACGGCATTGACCTGGCCCACGCTGGGGTAGGCACCTACGAGTTTGCATCTGTGACTTCCGTGGCGGGCAGTGACGTGACCCTGGCTGCTCCCCCCAGCGGACTGTATGGAGAGAGCAGCAACGGCACCCTCATCGGCCAGACCATTGTCCTGCAAAGAGTGCCCAACTACACCAGCGTCACCGTCACGTCGGCCGGGGTCCTGAGCGTCGATGCGTGGAACGGAACCAGTGGCGTTGCTGGAGTGGCCGGCACCGCAGGGGGTCTCCTGGCGTTTCGAGCCAGTGCCGGCCTGGGGGTCAACAGCGGCGGACGGATCACGGTGGACTCCGCGGGCTACCCCGGGGGCGCCACGGGTTCGGCGTACAACTGCGACTCCTACCAGGGCGAGAGCTACGCGGGCGTTGGCGAAGGCGACGGCGACGGCGCCTGCAGCGACTACAACGAGACTACCGGCCAGTGGAATCCGAACTATGGCGGCGGTGGCGCACACATCACCGGTGGCGGCGGTGAGTACGGCGGGGGCGCCACAGCCGGTGCCTCCTGGGACGGCGGCGGTGCCACGGCACCGGCGGCAGGCCTCGAGTACGGGGTCTCAGACCTCAGCCTGCTGTTCCTGGGCTCGGGCGGAGGAGGTGTCTGGACTGGCAATGGGGGTACCCCCGGACCGGGCGGAAATGGCGCCGGCATCATCATGATCGGGGCGGACTCGATCAGCACCGCGAGCAGCGGAGCGATCTCAGCCACCGGAGGCAGCACGACTTTCTGGGCTATCGGCTCCTATACCTACGGTGCTGCCGGGGGCTCGGGCGGCAGCATCTACCTGAGCGCAGAAACAGTGAACCTGGCCTCAGATTCGGTACAGGCAGAGGGAGGGCTGGGACAATCCTCGTACATCCGCAACGGTGGCAACGGCGGCGTGGGCCGCATTCGCATCGACTGCAATACCTGCAACAGCTTTACTCAGGGCAGCAGCGGTGCGGACAGCGAACTGGCGAACGCCAGCAGCCCCAACCTGGGCTTCAACGGGACTCCCTGAAACGGCACGATTGCCGAAGCCGCAACGCCTCTTATCGGACCTATCCGCCGGGTCTCATCACCTGAATGGATCTCCTCCTGCCAACTCATCACCCGCTTCAAGGTCTGCGGCACCAGGGGCGGGGCGGCGGCCTTCTTCTCCTTGTTCCTGGCCGCCCGCGTTCGCTTCAACTCCCTCTTGGAAGGAGGACTTGCGGGTCGCGGGATACTGAATCGGTCGATGACCGGGCTGGTTCTTTGAGGGTGGTCTATGGGGAGCCAATTCAAGCGCTGGGCTAACCGCTCCACATCGTGGGCGGTTAGCCCTTCGCGGTTCTGGGCTTTGGTGCTCGCCCTGGGTGCACTGACCGAACCTGT
>CAZEIY010000524.1:0-3199 GCA_964512375.1 uncultured Rickettsiales bacterium
AGCCTCTCTTCCGGATCGGGTGTTCTCTTGTGATCGGTCCCGTTCTGAGTTGATGGCGCGAGGAGATCTGGGCGCTGTCGCATGGATTGATGCTCATCGTCCGTCTCTCTCCCCAAGCTCCTGGAAGCTTCCCTCTCAGGAGCCCTCGAGGCTGTTCCTGGTTAAGGGAACTTCGGATCGCTTCCGACAGCCGCTATTCGATGCCCCGGTGTTTGCCGATCAACAGCTCTATAGCGTGAGTTCTGGTGGGGAGCCGTTAGAGGAGCTTGCCCTCGCCGCTCTGCTCAATTGCAGTTGGTGCAAGCTCAGTATCGAGATGGCCGGCAGGGTGAACTTCGGTGATGGCGTGCTGTGGCTCGCCCTTCGAGATGCTCGCGAGAAGATACGCCTCCCTGACATCCGGCTGTTGGATTTCTCGCAGCGCACGGCACTGGCCGATGCTCTCTCCGCCTTTCCGCGCCAGCCGGTGCCTTCGCTGAGTGCGGTGCGGGACGAGGACTCGTCGGGCTGGTGGGCTGCTCAGGAACACCTCGATCAGGTGGCTGGAGCTCTGCTCGGTCTGGGTAATAGAGAGCAGCGGGAGCTCAGAGAGGCTCTGACTGCGCGCTGTCGAATCCGTCTGCAGATGGCCAGGTAGGTCTGCCTGCTAGAGGAATCTCTCAGGATCGAAGGCCTTGAGGATTTCTGCTGGAACGCGGCGGGGCTTGTGATCGTCTCGGCCTATGTATGCCCACAGGTTCATTCCTCGGGCAATGAGTGCGCCATCTCGGAGGCTGATGACTTCGTGGTATCTCCGGCAGGAGGCGCCTTTGATGTAGCCGGGCCAGGTTCGTAGGACCAGCGGCTCACCCAGACGCGCGCTCCGGTGGTAGTCGATCTCGTGACGACGCACCACGAACATGGACTCGAGGCGGCGATAAGCTGCCCAGTCGTAGCCCTCGGCGGTGGAGTGAGCGATGGCGGCTCGATTCATCCATTCAAGGATTGCGATGTTGCTGGCGATGTCCTGGGCGTCGATGTCCTCGGGGATGACCACCATCGGTAGTACGAAGGGTCTGCGCGCAGAGGTCCAGTTCGTCACGGCTCCAGATCTCCGCTGACCTGGATGCGACGCCGTTCATCCAGGTCAAAGTGCAACTTCGCACCGACCTGCCACGAGAGTCCTGCGTGTAGCTCGCCGCACTCGATGTAGCGGTGGAAGTGTGATCCGCCCGGCCGCGAGCAGCGACAGCTTTCCTTGCGCATCTTGGCTGCCCAGGGCAGGCCAAGATGCCAGATGTCGAATAGCTGTCCCGCCTCGGGAAAGAAGCTCGCTCTTGGAGAGAGGCGGATGACCCGTTGACTCACTTCGTCATGGGACATGCGCTTGTGCAGCCGTCTGGCGCTTGCTCTGGAAGACATTTGGCGTTCTGGCTGCCCTGGCCCGGGAACTCAGGCTGAGAACGCGGCCCCTGGCGGTGCGGCGCGCTCCAGCCAGTTGAGCTCAGGGTTGCCGGCACGCAAGAGCCAGCCGCAGGGATCATCGGGTGTGGCACCGGGTGTAGCCACGTGCAGCAATCCCGGTGCGCCCCCCGGAGCGAGGGAGCCCATTCCCTCAAGGCCGAGCGCGTCCCCACCACCAGCTGTCGCTGCACTCATCAGCACCATCGCGGGCACCTCAGGGAAGGCCGCATGCAGCTCAGCCGCTTCGCGCAGGATGGACTGGTCAGGAGCATTCGCGGCGGCCGCTGTACCGAGCGCGACGCGGCAGCCTTCTTCGAGGAAGGAAACCAGGGGTGGGAGGCGGCCGCTCACTTTCTGGCTGGTACGAGGGCAGAGCACGAGGGGTGAATTCGCGCGACTGGCTTTTTGAGCCATCTCGCGAGTTGCTGTGGTCATGTGGACCAACATGACCTGCTCGTGTAGGGCGCCGAGGCCTTCGATATAGGCCATGGGATCAGTGCCGGGGGGGGTGAATTCATCCCACCACAACTCAACGGTCTCGACGAGAGAGCGAGCAGCGCCCTTCCCCGTCTCGAACAGGTCCCATTCTTCTTCGCCCTCGGCCAGGCGGATGCTGGTGACTGCGCCCATTTCGATGGCCTTGTGGCAGATCTCTTTGATCACGGCCCCAGAGGTGGAGTAGGGAGCGTGGGGAGCCAGGAGATACCGAATGCCCTCGGGCCAGGGGACGATACGTGCCTTGGCGACGGCTGCTGCAGCCAGTGCTTTTGCGGCTCTACGTGGGGAGAATCCAGTGATCTCATGGAAGACCACACCGTAGAGACCTTCGCGAGCCATGGCCGGGACAGCGCGTAGAGAGTTGGTGACATCGCCGACAGCGGCGGTGCCGGCTCGAACGGACTGTTGTACTCCGGCGCGTACCAGGGCCTCCCGGGAGTCTGGCGCGAGTCGTTCTGTCTCTCGCCGAACCTCTCGGAGCTTGCGCAACCAGTTTCGTAGGCCAATAACGCCCGTGTGTGGGGGGATCGCACCCAGCTCGAACTGGCTGTGGGCATTGACCAGACCAGGCAGGAGCACGCCGCTCAGCTCGGCCTGCTGGGCCCAACCGAAGTCACTGACGATCTCGGCACGGCTTCCGCAGGCAAGCACGCGCCCCATGGTGTCAAAGACGACTGCTCCATCACGAATAGGGCTACTCGCACCAAGCACCACCCAAGGCGCCGAATAGACGCGCACTTGCGAGGAGTCCTGCTCTTCGATGGCGCCTCTTCGAGCTTCGCTGGCCCAGCGGCGCAAGCGGTCGCGAATCATTCCAGGTTCTCCAGTAGCGGGCAGTGTTTCCTGCGAGCAGCCACACCATAGCGCCACAGCGGCCGGCTTTCACCTCCACTTCTGACAATGAACGAAGAAGAGGACTCTTCTGGAGGGTGCGATGGATGGGAGGTGAACGAAGAGTCCTGTCGCTGCGATCTAAGAAGCCCGAGAGCTTGAAGGCTCTCGGGCTTCTAGATGGCGGGATGGACGGGACTCGAACCCGCGGCCTCCGGCGTGACAGGCCGGCGTTATAACCAACTTAACTACCACCCCAATATGTACTCGTTCTTCAGCAGGCGGGACCTCAAGGTCTAGCCCACCGGGAGAAGACTTCTAGGGGAGCCAAAAGCCGCTGTCAAGCCCCTGGCAGCAGGGCTGAGAGCGGATTTGGTGGGCGGGACAGGGCTCGAACCTGCGACCCGTGCCTTGTAAGGGCACTGCT
>CAZEIY010000525.1:0-3192 GCA_964512375.1 uncultured Rickettsiales bacterium
CAGCACGGCTCCGCGAAGAGAGCGCAGCGATGGACCCGCCACGAGGAGGGCTATTGCCAGGGCGACGA
Source organism: uncultured Rickettsiales bacterium (assembly GCA_964512375.1). Taxonomy (GTDB): domain Bacteria; phylum Myxococcota_A; class UBA796; order UBA9615; family UBA9615; genus UBA6601. Next base: position 69 of record CAZEIY010000525.1, read on the forward strand.
GCGTCGCCAGGGCGATATTCGGCTCATAGCGACGCATGTTCCCGAACACGGCGGGGTAGCTGGCCACCAGAAGCACGGCGAGCGCAGCAGTGGGGCTTCCCCGCACTCGCCGAGCAATGATGGCAACCGCGATCAACAAGAGAACTGCCAAGCTGCCCAGCGAGAGCGTCGCAATACCCCGCGAGCGCCCGAACACGGTCATCCCGACCATCGCAACGATGTGATTTAGCGGCGGGTAATATTCCCCCCACATGGCGTCGTGAGCGTCGGAATAGGAATTGTCCCGTAGACGAAAGTAGACCTCGCTCAGTGTGTAGAGGTGATCAGCCTCATTCTGAAAGCCATTGGGCAGGTCGTTACGCTGCAGCCACCAGGACGTAGAAAGCACCTGGACCAGGGCGACCAGAGCCGTCCAGGCGGCAAGCAAGACAGATCCGCGATATTGCACGGGCGCAGTCTAGCCTGTAGCGACGTCAGTAGAATGAAATGCAGACCCATCTACCTCACGCTATGGTAGAGGAGCACGACGATCAGATTAAGGAAAACTGGAGCCTCGTGGAACGATTTGACCTCTCAGGCGTGAAGGTGTCCCTCGTCTATCCACCCTATGGTGCGATCAAGAACGAGCCCGGCATCCGCGCAGTCAAAGAAAACTACGGGGTGTTTCCCTCGCTATCACTGCTCTATGTCGCGGGCTGCCTGGAGCAGCACGGCGTACAGGTGCAGTTCATCGACATCAACGCCGAAAATCTCAGCGTCGAGGAGACCGTTCAGCGCCTGCGCGCCTTCGGCCCCGACTTCATCGGCTACACCATCACCACCTACCTCTTCTATCAAACGATGTCCTGGATCAAGGCCATCAAGGAAGAGGTCGAAGTACCCACCATCGTCGGTGGTGTGCACATGGGCATGTACCCCCGCGAGTCGCTAACTCATCAGTGCCTGGATTATGGCGTCACTGGCGAGGCCGAGATGACGCTGCCGCATCTCATCGACGCGGTCACCCGCGGCAAGAGCCTCGACGGAATCAAGGGGCTGGTCTACCGCAACGAGAAGGACGACATCGTCTACAACGGCGAGTCCTCCCTCTTGCAGGATGTGTCTGGGGCCGCCTGGCCAGCCCGTCACCTACAGGACAACAGTCTCTATTACTCCTTCATCAGCAAGTACAAGAACTTCTCGTGCCTGATGACCTCCCGGGGCTGCCCCTATCGCTGCATCTTCTGTGAGCAGGGCGGCCTGCAGTTTCGACCACGTACCCCCACGGACGTGGTTGATGAGATCGAGCTGGGTCTCAAAGAGCACGGCATCCGCGAGTACGACTTCTTCGACTCCGCCTTCACCATCCAAAAGCCCCGAGTGATCGAGATCTGCAAAGAGATCAAGAGGCGCAAACTGGATGTCATCTGGGCTGCGCGCACGCGCGTCGACTGTATCTCAGAGGAGATGCTGCAATGGATGGCAAGGGCTGGTTGCGTTCGCATCTACTACGGGCTCGAGAGCGGCAACCGCAAGGTTCTGCGCACCCTGCTCAAGGCTGCTGACCTCGATGAGGGCCGCGCGACCATCAAGGCGACTCGCGACGCGGGCATCGACGCCTTCGGCTACTTCATGGTGGGCAACCCGGGCGATGACCGGGCAACAGTCCGCCAGACCATCCGCTATGCGCTGTCCATGGATCTCGACTACGCGCAGTTCTCCAAGGTAACGCCCATGCCGGGTACTCAACTCTACGACATGTACCTCGAAGAGTATGGCGAGGACTACTGGCGCGAGTACATCCTCGATGAGGACTACGACTCCTACATCCCACGACCTGGATGCAAGCTCAGCGAAGAAGAGATCCAAGAACTCGTCCAGTTGGCCTACGTCCGCTTCTATTACCGGCCTCTATTCGCGGCGCGGACCCTCGGCCGGATGAAGTCCATGGATGAGTTCAAGCGCTCCGTGTCGACCGCCTGGCAAATGCTGGTTCAGAAGCCCGAGGGCCAGTATCAGGAGATGGACCTCTCCTAAGAGCCTGGCTGACCCAGCCTACTGCTATGCTTTGGCGGTGCGTCCCACCGTATCTCCAGCGACTTCATTGTTCCTCGCGCTGCTCTTGCTAACGCTGAGTTCATGCGCCCTTGAGATCCCGAGCCCCGAAGACGCTGATGGTGATGGCTTCACCCCGGAACAGGGGGACTGCGATGACACAGATCCACTCATCAACCCCTGGGCAGCCGACGAACCGGCCAACGGCATCGACGAGGATTGCAACGGCAGTGATGCCGCACACTGCTTCCTGGATGCCGATGGGGATAGCTTTGGCGGGGTACTGGCACAGCGAGTGACCGCGCTAAGTGGAAGTTGTGAGGGTGAAGTCGGCCTTTCATCCAGTATCGACGATTGCGCTGACAACAACTCAACCATCCATCCAGGAGCAACCGAAATCTGCGACGGGCTGGACAATGACTGTGATGGTCAAATCGACGAGGAAATTGATGATTCAGACCGCGTCTCCGGCTACCCCGACAGAGATCAGGATGGAGACGGCGAAATTGGGTCCAGCCCAATCACTGTCTGTCCGGGAGGAAACGTATCGCTCGCACAGACCAACACAGACTGCGACGATTCCGAGGCCAAGGTCTTTGGCACCAATGAGTTTGGCGACCCCCCCACTGAGCTCTGTGATGGCCTGGATAACAACTGCGACGGAGTCCTCTTCACCGGAGAAGAGGTGGACGTCGACGGTGACGGCAGCCCGAACTGCGGCACAAGCCCCTGTCCAGACTGCACCTGCCAACAGCCCTTTCCCTGGGATGGCGCGCTCTGCGGAGACTGCGACGATGACAGAGCCGATGTATTTCCCGGTTCCTGGGAACGCTGTGACGACGGAATCAACAATGACTGCGATGAAGCAGTCGATGAGAGGGAAGACGCCGATGGTGACGGCTTCACCAACTGCGGCGACCCGCTACCTGACTGCGACGATGGCGATGCAGAAATCAATCCCGATGCCCCGGAAAACTCCGACAACTGTGTCGACGACAACTGCGACGACCAGATCGAATCGACGGACAACGATGGCGATGGTTGGGACCTGTGTGCCGGCGACTGTGACGACACCGAACCCAACACCCAC
>CAZEIY010000526.1:0-2947 GCA_964512375.1 uncultured Rickettsiales bacterium
CTTCGAGGCGGCTATGGACCAAACGAACTTCGTACCGGTGATGAATGAGTTCGCCCGCATCGAGAACTTCTGTTGCTCGGACTACACCCTGTGGCCAGATGGCCCGCCCCAGGGCTGTTCCAGCAACCCGCCCCCCGAGTGCAGCGAAGCCAGCAACGCCTGGTCTGATGATGGCTCTGCGGCGACGCGCACGGGTCCTGGCTCGGCATTCGCACACCCCCGTCCCTCCGCTTCAGTGACCCGCGATGCCTTCTACCTACGAGCCATCAACGAGCTCATCGGCCGCAGCGAGTCGTTTGGTGACGGCCTCTACTGGGAAGATCCCATCACCCGCGAACAGATCCCCCTGCCCCTGAACTTCGACGGCATCACCCGGGCCCTGGGCCTGTTCCTGCTCCAGGACACGAACCTGCTGCCCAACCCCAACGACAAGGATCTCGGCTCGGTGCGGCGGGGTGCCGCCCTGTTCGAGGACCTGAGGACCGGCTGCGCGGTGTGTCATCCGGCACCAACCTTCTCGCTGGACAGCGGCCGCGATCACGGGCTGCCTCTGGCTATGGGACCCCTAGTCACTCCGGTACGAGCTGAGGACGGCACCAACCTCGACCTCTTCGCCTCGGGCTTTTCCGACATCTTCCCGCGTACGACGATGGACTCGTGTGAGGATGTCTGCGGCGAAGAGTTGTGCACAGAGTCGTCCACGGCCTGCGACGACCTGCGCAATGTCCAGTTCGGGGTGACGACGCTCCGGGGGATCTGGGACCGGGCCCCGAGCATGCTGCACCATGGTCGCGCAAAAGGCTTGAGGGAGGTGATCTGTACGCCCGGCCATCCCGCCTTGCAGCCAGGTGAGCGGGGCTTCAACGAGCACGAAGGTATCCCCGACACCCACGGTGGTACCAGTCACCTGACGGCTGGGGACATCGCGGATCTCATTGACTATCTCGAGACCCTCTAAACCCCAGGAGGCGTTGCTTGTCCTCTCGCGTCCTCGTCAACTCCCTCGCCCTGTTCGTCCTGGTGATGCTGGGCTGCTCTTCTGACTTCTCGCTGCTGGCCGAAGATATCCCTGGCGGCATGCTGCTCTCCGCGTGGAGCAATGGCGCGGAGGCTCTGATCGTCGGTGGGCAACTCCAAGGGGGCCCCGGGGTCCTCGTCCACTACGAAGATGGCTCCCTGTGCGTGGAAGAAGAGGCGGCCGACAAGGCCCTGTGGTGGATTCACGGGGTCAGCGAAGGAGAGTGGTATGCCGTGGGAGAGGATGGGGCCATCCTGCACTCCCGCGGTGGCCAGCGCAGCCGAGAAGATGTCGCTACCGAGAGCACGCTCTACGGTGTGTGGGTGACGGAGGATGTGGTCTGGGCTGTTGGCGGGAACTACTCAGCAAACCCACCCGTAGGGGAGATCTGGCAGCGGCAGGATGGGCAATGGTCGCTCTTCGCCGGTGATCTCCCCGGGGTCGTCTTCAAGGTCTGGCAGGGCTGGTTCGTCGGGGACGGTGTGGCCTGGCACCTCGAGGACGGTCAACTCGTCGACCAGGGGCTCGGGAGCCAACGGCTGCTGACGGCACGAGGGCGCAGTGATGACGATGTCTGGGCAGTGGGAGGCTGGGGCGCTGCCGAGGTGATGCACTACGACGGCACGACCTGGCAAGAGATCGATGCCAGCGAGCTGGTACAGCCTCTCAACGGTGTCTGGACCAGCCCCGGAGAGGATGTCTGGATCGCTGGTGTCAACGGGGTCACCGCTGCCTGGAGAGATGGCAGCTGGCTCCGGCCCGAGGCGACACTCAGTCTGGAGCACTTCCACGCCGCCTGGAAGCACCAGGACGAAGTGCTGTTCGTGGGCGGGAACATGTTCGCCACCAGCGACCAGCATGGCGTCATCGTGCGCTATGGACCACGGCGGGGGCAGGCCAATGTCGGCATCTGTCCATGAGGTGCTTGCCTCATCAAGTGTTGTTGGAGCCGGCCGGAGTTGCCGGATCGAACCCCGCGCAAGCGGTGCGCCCCGAGGTGTGCTGCCCCTTTGATCGTACAAAGCTCGCGAGGGCAGCTTTGCTAAGCTCGACTCCGCACCACCGTTGGGGAGGTTTTGAAGTTCAAGAACCTGTTGTTGCCCCGGAGCTGGATAGTCGTGCTCCTGTGCATGGGCCTGGCTTGTGGCCAGAGCCCCGAGGGCACCAGTGCCGGGGAGTGCGGCGACGGCGCCGACAACGACGGCGACGGCCGCTATGACTGCGACGACGAGGGCTGTGCGTTCTCGCCACTGTGCACGCAGTCCCCCCCGGGCGACGACGATGACTCTGCCTCAGCGACCTGCATCCCCTGCAACGGTAGCTTCACCATCACCAGCCTCGCCGACTTCGCCGACATTACAGCCTGTGAGAGCATCTCGGGCTCGCTGTACCTCGACGAAATGGACGCATCGGTCACTTCGGCACCCGAGCTGCCCTGCCTCACGAGTATCGGCAGCAACTTCCATATACAGGAGAGCACGGGTCTCCAGGACCTCGATGGCTTCGCCAATCTACGCAGCGTGGGTGGAGACCTGCGCCTGTTCTTCAACACCCAACTCGAACAGGTAGACGGTCTCGCCAGCCTCGAGTCAGTCGGCGGGGCGCTGGACATCGATCTGAGCTATGGGCTTCGCAACGTCGATGGCTTCGCGAGCCTCACCAGCGTTGGCGGAGAGCTGCATATTTACGACGATCCGGTCTTGGAGGACTTTGATGGCTTCGCGAGCCTGCAGGACGTCGGGGGCAAGCTCGCCATCGCACTGTGCCCAGCGGCCACCCACCTCGATGGCTTCGCGTCGCTGGTCTCCATCGGCGGTCACCTCACAATCGACCAGAATGCCTCGCTCCTACAGATCAATGGCCTCGCGTCGGTCTCCTCGGTGGGCGAGGACCTGAGCGTGTCCACCAACGCAGCGCTGCAAACCATCG
>CAZEIY010000526.1:2957-3189 GCA_964512375.1 uncultured Rickettsiales bacterium
GACGATGCCCTCATCAGCATCTCCGGCCTGGCGAACCTTGTCAGCGTGGGCGGCGATCTCGACATCACCGCCAATGCCTCGCTGTGCCAGGACCACGCGGAGTCGGTACTGGGAACGGTCGTGGCAGGCGGGAACACCCAAATCAACGGCAACGACGGTCTCTGCCCCTGAACCGGCGGCGGTGTTCGATCAGAGCTCAACTGCGCCCTGACCCCAGATCTCCCTCGCCCTT
>CAZEIY010000527.1:0-3182 GCA_964512375.1 uncultured Rickettsiales bacterium
GAGAAGCCAGCCACCAACATCTACCTGGGCCGCTTCTTCGCTGAATCCCTCATCCTGGCAGAGACGGGCTACCTGAACCGCTCTATTCAGATCGCGGGAACCGCGGAAGCTACCCAGCTTCCCTTCTTCGTAGCCGCCTGCGACTACACGCTGATCGGCGAGGAGCTGTTCGCAGTCTCGGCCTATCTCAGTCGTGATCCCAGACTGGTCTCGTCACTGAAGGCCTCGGACTACATCAAGGTCGCTGTTGTCGCTTCTCTGCTGATAGGCACGGTCTTGACCAGCTGCGGCTTCGACTTCTTCATCAACCTCTTTGAACTCACCAAGTAGGTAGCGCGCTCCTCATGAAACGCACCCTCCCGCTCATCATCACCTTCGTGATCGGCGTCATCATGGTGGGCGAGTTCTTCATTCCGCACTGGCGCTACCGGGCCCTGACCGGGGAGCTGCTCGAATGGGGCATCGTCCTGTCCGCAGGGGCGTTCATCCTGGGCCTTGTCAACCTCATCCAGGTGCACCTGCCTACCATCATCAATCGAGGCGAAGACTGGGGCTACAAGGTGGTCTTGCTGGCCTCGCTCGCCGTAACTCTGGTGGTGGGCTTCCGAGATGGCACCACGCGGCTCGGTTCTGGAATGGAAGTCAGCTTCTCGTACAAGTGGATCTTCGACTTCCTCTACGTGCCCCTGAGCGCGACGATGTTCGCCCTGCTGGCTTTCTACATTGCCTCTGCTGGCTTCCGGGCCTTCCGGGCACGGAACGCTGAAGCGACGCTCCTGCTGCTCGCTGCCGCCCTGGTGATGTTCGCATCTGTACCGCTGGGTGAAAACATGCCGATCGTTGGCGAGTACCTGGTGGTCTTCAAGGACTGGATTCTTGATGTCCCGAACAACGCCGCGCGCCGGGCAATCTTCATCGGTGCCGCGCTCGGTGCCATATCCACCGGACTTCGGGTCATTCTTGGGCTCGAGCGCAGCCACCTGGGAGGCGACTGATGCTTGATCTGCTGATTCGCTTCCAGAACATGGACCGCCGCTGGGTCTTCCTCGGTATGGGCCTTGCCATCGTTATTCCCATGCTGCTTCCCTTCAGCATGCCGTTCAAGGTCGACAAGAGGGTCCAGGACCTCTACGACAAAGTCGAGGCGCTCGAAGCCGGCGATGCTGTCTACATCTCTGCCGATTTTGACCCCGGCTCCCGCCCCGAGCTCGAGCCCTTCTACCGGGCGCACCTGCACCACCTGTTCCGACAGGATGTGCGGATCGTTATGGGCACCTTGTGGCCCACTGCACCGCCCCTGGTGAAACCTATCTTCGAGGAAATAGCTAGCGAATACGGCAAGGAGTACGGCAAGGACTGGACCTTCCTCGGCTACATCGATGGTCGCGAGCTGGCGATCAAGTCCATCGGCCAGAGCGTACGGAAGACCTTCCCTCTCGATGACCGTAAGAACAAGACAGCAGACCTCGAAGTGATGAAGGGGCTCGATGCGGCGAGCGACTTCGACATCCTCACCAGCATCTCGGCGGGCTTCCCCGGCACCCAGGCCTATGTCCTGCAGATTCAGGGGCAGTACAACCTCGAGATAGCCAGCGCCTGCACCGCGGTATCGGCACCCGACTACATTCCCTACTACCAGTCCGGTCAACTCTTTGGCCTCTCGGGCGGGATGCCCGGCTCAGCGCAGTACGAGAAACTGGTCTTCGCTGACTGGCCTGAAGACAAGCCTATGCCACGGCTGCCAGCTACAGCCGGCATGAACGTACTCAGCGTTGGCCACATGTACATCATCCTGCTGATCTTCCTCGGCAACCTCGCCTTCTTCCTCACTCGCGGCAGCAAGGAGGCCTAGCGATGGACTTTCTTGCGATCCTGGGCACCTTCCTCAGCATCTTCCTGACGATCTCAATCCTCTCGTTCCTGTACGACGACAACCCGATCTACAAGCTCGCCGAGCACCTGTTCATGGGGCTGGGCGTCGGTGTTGGCACGATCGAGATCTACTACGGGGTGTTTCTTCCAAAGCTGATCGTCCCTCTGCTCGAAGAGCATCGTGCCCTCTCGCTCTGCCCACTGATTCTGCTTGCCCTGCTGTTCACCAAGCTCAGCCGCAAGCACCAGGACTGGGCCCGAATCCCCATCGCATTCATCGTGGCGGCCTTTGCTGGCATCAAGCTCACCGGCGAGGCCAACGGACGACTACTCGAGCAGGTACGTGCGTCGATGCCCAACCTGCCTGCCCTCTATGAGGAACACGGCTGGTGGAACTGGGCTGAGGCTGGTGCAGGCGTCATTTCAGGCGTCCTCCTGGTGCTCGGATTGTGCGCCTGCCTGCTGCATTTCTACTTCAGCGCCAAGCACAACAAGCCCATGCGTGTCATCTCGCGCGTCGGCATTCTGACCCTGATGCTCTCTTTTGGTGCGTCCTTCGGATTCACCGTGATGGGACGAATCTCTCTGGCCATTGGCCGCGCTGAGACGCTCCTTGGCCTCGATCAACCGAACACGATGATCACTCTCGGATCGATGGAAGTGCAGCGTATAACTGCAATACGGCTCACCACGGTCTGCACGATCCTGCTGGTCATTGTGGCTATTGGGCTACTCAAGCGTCGCGAGAACGCCAACAGCGACTCCAGCTAGCCGGTCAGTACCGCGTAAAAGATCAGCCCCAGGCCGATCCCACCAGCAACCAGCCCCACCACAGCCAGAGCAATCAAAGGGGGCGTCCACAACGGGGCGACCTTGCGCTTCTTCCGCCGACGCCTCTTCTGAGGCGCTGCTCCAACTTCACCCTCTTCTCCTGCGGGCGACTCCTCTGCATCTGTGCGCTCGTCGACTTCCTGCTTCTTGCGCTCAGCCCGCTCCTCTTCGCCCCGCCGAAGATCGCTGCCCCGCACCGACAAAGACGGCTGGGTAGCTTCCTCATCGAAATGATGGGGCACGGCGGGCGGCTCAACAGGAACGCCCTGATCTGTTGGGCCATCCTTGCCTTCGTCCTCTTCCTGACTCTCGTCACTGGCGAACGAACTGATCAACTCGCTGAGCGGCGCATCAGCCTCAGTGCCTTCGGGACCTAGCGAGCCGGGACGGGGCGGGGCTATCGGCTCCACCGTGGTGCGGTTCCGAGTCTGACACCGAGCGCAGGTGCTCAACGCCAGGACATGATGAACCACAAAAGA
>CAZEIY010000528.1:0-1609 GCA_964512375.1 uncultured Rickettsiales bacterium
CCGTACAAGGCCCTCGATGCCGTCAAGCGAGCGAAGGGAGCCTGGGTGGCGGTCAGCGATGAGGCCATCCTCGCAGCCATCGCCACTACCGGCGTACTCAGTGGCGTCTTCGCCGAGCCGGCTGCAGCGGCAGCCACTGCAGGGGTTCACCGCGCACGCGATTTGGGCCTCATCAACGCTTTGGAGTCAGCCACCATCGTGGTATCAGGAAACGGCCTCAAGGACACCACTTCTGCCTTACTGGCGGTCGATGGACCCATCGATGTCAAGGCCAGCGCTGAGGCCGTGCTGGCGCAACTTGAAGTCAGCCCATGAGAATCTCTCGTACCCACACGCTCGCCCTCACCCTGCTCCTCTCGGCCTGTAGTAGCGGAAGTAAGACCGACCCTTCGCACGTCGACAACAGCGCACCTGGCGATCCAGCTGAGAGCGAGAAGAAGCCAAAGGCTCTGCAGGCCGACTACGGCGTACATCTGGAAAGTAAGTCCGTGTTCATGGGAGCACTCAACGACGAGAGCGGCGGCCCGGGTAGCACCGGCGCCGAGTTCGCCAATGGCAAGAGGGTACTTGCCCGCTGGATCGCGTCAGGAAAGAGCGAACTGCTTCCCGAAGGATGGAAGCTCGAGCTGGTGGAGCGGGACCACGGCTCGCAGCCCGACCAGGCCGCTCGGGCGTACAAGGAGATCAAGGACAAGGTGCTGTGTTTCGTGTCGAGCTACGGTGAGAAGAGCACCGCTGCACTACTCAAGATGCTCAAAGATGACGATGTGCTGCTGTTCCCAGCCGTGGTCACGTCGACGATAGGAAGCAACGAGTACACGCCACCGGCCGGGCCAAGCTACCGAGACGAAGCGCTTCGTGCTCTCGACTGGGTGCAAAAGACCGCCGGTTCCGTCACGGTCGTCCCTGGAGCCATCTACGAGCCGGGTAGTTACGGATCAGACGCTCTCTCAGGCTGGAATCAGGGAACTGCAGCGTTTCAACTCTCAGCGAGTCTTGATCAAGCTCTTGCCAAGACCGCCGCTCCCGACAGCGCGCTAGAAGCCCTACAGAACGTTGGGGCGACTCATGTCCTTCTCGCCACCTCGCCCTCAGCTACGGTTGACATCCTCAAGGCAGGGGCTGCGCTCGACTACAGACCTGTCTGGCTGGGTCTCTCCCCGACGTGGCATCGCTCCATGTCGAGTCCAGACGGCCTGTCCGTAGAGGCGCTTGCAAGATATCACCTGATCTCCAGCGCCCCCTATTTTGGCGAGGCACTCCCGGGGATGGAACGCTTCCTCGCCGTGTGGGAAGAGTTTGGAGCCGACTTCGGAAAGCCCAGCGATGAGGGCCTTCGCTCATTCATCCAAGGGATGCTAGCCATCAAAGCGTTCGCAGTTGCCTTAGACCGAAATGACGCAACACGTTCCGGCTACCGACAGGCACTGTCAAAGGTCGCCCACTTCGATGCGATGGGCATGATTGGCCCCATGGACTTCAGTGAAGTGCCCTTCCGAGCCAGCAACAAGACTCGAGTGCTCACGCCGCGACCAGCCACTAATACGTGGTCCGTAGTTGGCGAGCTCCAGTCACCATCGCTAGCTGCAAAGGCCGAGGAGCTCGACCC